>CALXSW010000001.1 GCA_944391255.1 uncultured Clostridia bacterium
ATATAGTTGACGGCGATGTTATAATGGCTATATGCGCAAAATATATGCTTGAAAACGGAACTCTTGAAAAGAACACGCTTGTAGCAACTGTTATGAGTAATCTCGGATTATTTATAGCCGGTGAAAAACTTGGTATAAATATACCTAAGACAAAGGTCGGCGACAGATATGTTCTTGAGGAGATGCTTGATAAGGGATATTGCATAGGCGGCGAGCAGTCAGGTCATGTGATTTTCCTTAAGCATAATACTACAGGCGACGGTCTTGTGAGCGGACTTCAGCTCTTGGCAGTTTTAAAGAAAACAGGTCAGAAATTATCAGAGGCTGCTAAGATCGTGGAGATACTCCCTCAGGTGCTTGTAAACGCAAAGGTAAAGAACGAGAATAAGAACAGTTATATGGAAATTCCTGAAATCGCTGAGGCATGCAAAAAGCTTGAAGACGAGTTTGCCGGTGAGGGAAGAGTTCTTATAAGACCTTCCGGAACAGAGCCGCTTGTAAGAGTTATGATAGAGGGAAAGGACGAAGCGGTGCTGCAGGAAAAGGCTGAGGCGCTTGCTAAGCTTACAGAGGCTGAATTGGGCTGATATAAATAAAGAATTTAAATACTTAAGCTGACGGTGAATCGAACGCGTATTTGACCGATCTGCCGGCAGGAAAAAGGGGTTGCAGCAGGTACTGCCGTCTGTTTTCGGGCAGGCATAATGCTGCTCCTCTTTTTTTTAAGAGAAGAACAGATAACACAAATGTTACCATTTAATAACAAATAATACAAAATAATAATTTATAAAAATTTATCAAAAAACTATTGAAAAAAACTGTGTTTTATGGTAAAATAATTATACTTAGAGGTATGTGTATTTATTTGTACGGAAAATTAAAAAAAACTCTTTACAAAGCCAAAATAATGGTGTATAATAAAGATAAAACCAAATAAAACAAAACAAAACAAAAATTCTAAAAGGAATAGGTAATCATTATGTACAAGTCTGATTATGAAATCAAAAAAGAATTGTGCGAAATCGGCAGACGTATTTACAACGACGGTTTCGTAGCCGCAAATGACGGTAACTTTTCAGTAAAAATTGATGACAATACTTTCTATGTAACACCGACAGGCGTTTCAAAGGGCTTTATGACACCTGATATGATCTGTAAGGTTGACGGACAGGGTAACCTCAAGGAACCAAACGGACCATGGAGACCGTCATCAGAGTTCAAGATGCACCTTAAGGTTTATCAGCAGAGACCGGACGTTAACGCTGTTGTTCACGCTCATCCTCCGATCGCTACTTCATTTGCTATAGCAGGTATTTCACTTGACAAGCTTATCATGCCTGAAGCAGTAATATTCCTCGGCGCTGTTCCGATCGCTCAGTACGGCACACCGTCAACAATGGAAATTCCTGAATCATTGGAGCCATATCTCCAGGATTATGACGCTATTCTTCTCGCAAACCATGGCGCTTTGTCATTCGGCTGCGATCTTAACACAGCGTTCTTCAGAATGGAATCAACAGAATTCTATGCTAAGCTTTTGATGTACGCAAGACTTCTCGGCGGTGAAAAGGAGATCCCATGCGGCGAAGTTAAGAAGCTTATCGATCTTAGAAAGCAGTTCGGCGTTCCTGGCAAGCACCCAATGGAAAAGCTTTGCCCTGGATGTTTTGAGGACGGTACATGTGAATTGTCACCAACTGAAGCAAACGAAAAGTATGGTATGGAATCAAGCGCTGCTTACCATGGTTTCCAGCCGCTTCCATCACAGGTTTGCCCAGCTCCTTCAAAGAAGGAATGCAGCTGCAATGACTCAAAGGATATCGAAAGCATCGTAGCAGAGGTAACAAAGAGAGTTCTTGAACAGTATAACAAGTAATTCAGTCAAAAAAATATAAGGGATTGGAGCTGAATTACATATGATGACTATCGATGATATGCTGTCACAGGTGGCGAAATTCGCCGGAGTTGAAAAACCTGCGCCAGCCGTAAAAAACGATGTCAAGCCGGCGGCTGAAAAGCCGGCGGAGAAGAAATCAGAACCGGCTCCAATAAAGGCGCCGGTGATAGAAATATCCGGATCCTTAAAAAAAGAAAAGGTCAGCCTTACAGAAAAGGTGACGCTGAACCTTAAAATTTCTAAAGAGATAGCGTATTGTATAGAAAAGGCAGCGGAGGCGATGGGAATAAATGTTGTCATAGCTGTTGTGGATTGCGCGGGTAGATTGATCTGTCTTGAAGCTATGGACGATTCATACATAGCGAGTATAAAAGCCGCGCAGGAAAAGGCATTCACAGCAGCGGCGCTTAAAATGCCCACACATATCGCGCTTAAGGAGTCAAGAGGCGGTTCTCTTGACGGATATACAAACGGGAATGGAATATTGATGCTTGCTGGAGGAACACCTGTCAAGCACGACGGAAAGATCGTCGGGGCAGTTGGTGTTTCGGGAGGCACAAAGGATCAGGATATGCTCCTGAGTGAAATAGGCACAGTCTATTTAGAAAAAAGAGTTAATATGAATTTATAGATAGGGGGCAGACGAACGTGATAGATGAACAGAAAGTAAGCCGTATTGTCAGAGATGTAATGTCTAAAATGGATCTGTCGGCTATAAGTAAGCCTGCTCATAAGCAGCTCGGAGTTTTCGATACGATGGAAGAAGCTCTCGCAGCTGTAAACAAGGCATACGTTCAGTTCAGAAATTATAATAAAGCGCAGCGCGAAGCTATCATAAACGAGATAAGAAAGCTCACACACGCTGAAGCAGAAACAATGGCAAAGCTTGCCGTTGAAGATACAAAAATGGGTAATGTTTACCATAAGATATTAAAGCATCATCTTGTTGCTGATAAGACTCTCGGAACATCGGATCTTGAAACAAGAGCTATGTCAGGCGACGGCGGTCTTACACTTATGGAGATGGCGCCTTACGGTATTATCGGAGCTATAACTCCGTCGACAAATCCAAGTTGTACTGTTATTTGTAACAGTATATGCATGCTTGCAGGAGGAAACGCTGTTATATTCAATCCTCATCCGCACGCAAAGAGAATATCTGCATACGCGGTAGATCTTGTAAACCGCGCGGTTCTCGCGGCAGGCGGTCCTGAGAATATAGTTGCGACAGTAGCAAATCCAACTATGGAAACATCAAATATGATGGTAAATCATCCTTCAGTAAGAATGCTTGTTGCAACAGGCGGTCCAGGCGTTGTAAAGATGCTTCTTTCATCAGGAAAGAAGGCTATAGGCGCCGGAGCGGGAAATCCACCGGTAATCGTTGATGAAACAGCTGATATAAGAAAGGCTGCAAAGGATATTATTGATGGATGTACATTTGATAACAACCTTCCATGTATAGCTGAAAAGGAAGTATTCGCACTCAGACCTATAGCGGACGAGCTTATACATTATATGCTTCAGAATGGCTGCTATATGCTCAATGAAGCGCAGATAAAGCAGCTTGAGGACGTTGTTCTCGTATGGAAGGAAAACAAGAAGGGCGAAAAAGTTCGTGTTATAAATAAGAACTGGGTAGGTCGTGACGCAAAGAAGATACTTGCTCAGATAGGCGTAAATGCCGGTGATGATATAAGATGTATAATCTGTGAAACAGATTTTTCACAGGCATTTGTTCAGACAGAGCTTATGATGCCGATCCTTCCTATAGTAAGAGTTGACACATTTGACGAAGCTGTTGAAATGGCTGTAAAGGCTGAGCATGGAAACAGACACACTGCTCATCTCCATTCAAAGAATGTAGACCATATGACACAGTATGCCAAAGCGATCGAAACAACAATATTTGTAAAGAATGCTCCGTCATATGCCGGTATAGGCTTCAATGCTGAGGGATGGACAACATTCACTATAGCCGGACCTACAGGCGAAGGTATTACATCACCGAGAAGCTTTACAAGATTGAGAAGATGCGTGCTTTCAGATGCGCTGTACATTATTTAATAATATGAAAGGATAATACGGACATGAGTGATATAAATATAGAAGCATTGGTATCACAGGTGTTAAAGGAAATGACAGGTCAGGCTCCTGCAGCTCCTGCAGCAGCTCCGGCAGCCCCAGCAGCTCCGGCGGCTCCTGCATCAAACGGCATTCCTAAGACAGCTAAGGTAGCAATGCTAACAGACTTACATAAATTTGAAGTAAAAGAATATCCTATCCCACCTGTAGGCGATGATGATATCCTCGTTAAGGTAGAGGGATGCGGTGTTTGCGGAACAGACGTTCACGAATGGAACAGAGACCCATTCGGCCTTATCCCTGTAGTTCTCGGTCACGAGGGAACAGGCGAGATCGTTGCAATGGGTAAGAATATAAAGACAGATACACAGGGAAATCCTGTTAAGATAGGCGATAAGATCGTAACATCAGTAGCTGTTTGTAACGAGTGCGCAATGTGCAGACTTCATCCGGAGCTTCCTAACCTTTGCCAGGGCGCAAAGATACAGGGACTTTTGCCTGATAAGGAATCAAACCACCTTCAGGGCTGGTTCAGTGATTATATGCTGATCGAAAAGGGCGCTACATTCTTTAACGTAACAGGAATGAGCCTTGATCAGAGAATGCTTATCGAGCTTTGCGCTGTTGCTGTTCACGCTGTAAGAAGAGCAACTGACACAGGTCTTATGCCGCTTGGCGCAACAATAGTTATTCAGGGTATGGGCCCTGTAGGTCTTGTTGTATGTGCTGTCCTCAAGACAAGAGGTTACAGAAATATCGTAGCTATAGACGGTTCAGCTATGAGACTTGAAATGGCTCATAAGTTCGGCGCTTCACATATCATCAACTACACAGACTTCAAGACAACTGAAGAAAAGGTTGAATGTGTAAAGAGCATAACATACGGACTCGGCGCAGACTTTGCATTCCAGTGCACAGGTGCTCCGCCGGCAGCAGCAGAGGTATGGAAGTTTGTAAGAACAGGCGGCGGTATGTGTGAAATGGGCTTCTTCACAAATAACGGTGATTGTACAATAAATCCACATCTTGATATTTGTCAGAAAGAGATCACAGTTGTAGGTTCATGGACATACGGCGCTCTTGAATATCCTGACACTATCTCATTCGTTAAGCAGTGCTGCGAGATGGGTATCCCGCTTACAGATCTTATCACACATAAGTATGGTCTTGACGAAATGAACGAGGCAATGGAAACAAACGTTGCTAAGAAGGGTATCAAGATAGCTTATGTAAACAAGGATTTTTAATAGAAAAATAAATTTAAGTTCTCACGAAAAAGGAGTACATAAATTATGAATGAGGCAATCGGAATAGTTGAAATGTTCGGCTTTGTAACTGCGATAACTGCAGCAGATGCTGCTGCAAAGGCAGCCGATGTAAAAATTATTGCAATCGATTCCAACAAGCCCGCCGACCCTACGGTTGATGTTCCGCTTATAATGGCGGTGAAAATACAGGGCAGCGTGTCGGCGGTAAAAGCAGCCGTAGATGCGGCAGCTGAGGCAGCCGAATCTGTTTCGGGTGTCATCAATAAGCATGTAATATCAGGTCCAACAGATGACGCTCAGAAAATGGCTGAGCGAAAGAGCGTAGGCAGAGACAGAGTGGGACATATCCCAATGAACGGTTAAGGAGGTAGATTGTTATGCAGGCAATAGGATTACTTGAAACAAGAAGCCTCACAGGTGCAATAGACGCGACCGACGCCATGACTAAAGCGGCTGAGGTTAAGCTTGTTGGAACTGTTAAAATTGGTTCAGGACTTGTTAATGTTGCAATAACAGGCGATGTAGCTGCTGTGCGGGCGGCTATCGCAGTAGGAAGAGAAGCAGCTGAAAAGGTTGGAGAGGTATATGCGACGCATGTTATACCACAACCCGACGATACAATTTCCTCAATACTTCCTAAATTTTATTAAAAAAAGGAGGAAGGAACCATGGCAGATTTCTCAATTGGTTTGGTAGAAGTGAGTGGTCTTGGCGATGCGATCGTAATGCTTGATGAAATGTGCAAGACTGCCGATGTAGAATTTGTAGCGACAGAAAGAAAACTCGGAGGAAGATTGGTAACGATCGTTGTAAAGGGTGATCTTACAGCCGTTAAGGCATCGGTAGACGCGGGAGTTGAAATGGCAAAAGGTTTCGGCTCATATAAGGCATCACGAGTTATTGCAAGACCGCATCCCGAAATACTTCCGTATCTTCACTTGTCGGATACAGAGGTAGAAATAAATTCGGAGACAGCGGCAACACATGTAGGTCCTGTGGCTGAAAGAAAAACGACAAGACGCAGAACAAAGAAAGCGTAATTAAAATAGCTTTAAAACGCAACGCGTTTTAAGATATAAAATCAAAATTTTAAATTAAGTAAATTAGGGCGAATGTCCAAAGAAATAGGAGGAAAATAAAATGGCAGTAGAAGCATTAGGTATGGTTGAAACAAGAGGTCTTGTAGCAGCAATTGAAGCAGCTGATGCAATGGTAAAGGCAGCTAACGTTACACTTATCGGAACAGAAAGAATCGGTTCAGGTCTTGTAACTGTTATGGTAAGAGGCGATGTTGGCGCAGTTCAGGCAGCTACAGACGCAGGCGCAGCTGCAGGCTCAAGATTGGGTGAACTCGTATCAGTTCATGTGATCCCAAGACCACACGGTGATGTTGAAAAGATTTTGCCGGCTCTCTAATTAATAGATCAGGTAACGATAGAATTTAGTTTTACGGTAAAGTGTGTATGCGGCGGATCATAGGTTGATCACGCTGCATACATACCTATCTATTGATATAGGAGGTAGATACAGTGGCATCACTTGAAGAGATTATCACAAATGCGGTTGTAGCTTCTCTTAAAAAGCGTGAAGAAGAAGATGTTGTAAAGATCGGTGTATCTGCAAGGCATGTACACTTATCTCAGAAAGATTTATACGCGCTCTTCGGCGAAGGCTACGAACTACATAAAAAGAAGGATTTGATGGGCGGCCAGTTTGCAGCTGAAGAATGTGTTACAATTGTAAGCCCTAATCTTCGCACAATAGAAAATTTGCGTGTTCTTGGTCCGGTGAGAAAACAGTCTCAGGTAGAGATTTCAAGAACTGATACATTCAAGCTGAAAAACAGCCCTCCGGTAAGACCGTCAGGTGAATTGAAGGGCGCTGCACCTTTGGCTATCGTTGGACCAAAGGGAAGCATTTTCCTTAATGAATGTTGTATTATTGCTAACAGACATATCCACCTGCCGCCGGATATTGCGGAAAAACACGGTGTAAAGGATAATGATTTGGTAGATGTTGAGGTTGTATCAGGAAAGCCGACAAAGTTCTATGACGTTCAGGTCAGAGTTCATGAAAGCTTTACTCCTGAAATGCATATCGATACTGATGATGCGAATGCATGCGGTCTGAAAACAGGCGATGTAATTAATATAATTACGAAATAATTTTAACTATCTGCAATTTCACCCTGATACTGCTGTGTTTTACAATAATTATGGTGAGATTGCAGAAAGGATGAATAAAAATGATATTAGGCAGAGTTTATGGAAGCGTAGTTTCTACTCATAAGCTTGAATCGCTTGTGGGAAGTAAATTTATGCTTGTTCAGTGCATCGAAAAAGGTGAGCTCGTTGAAAAATATCTTGTAGCCGTTGACGGAGTCGGAGCCGGTATCGGTGAAGATGTTATCATTGCGGAAGGCTCAAGTGCCAGGATAGGTATGAGAAACCAGAACGCTCCGGTTGATGCATTAATAATTGGAATTTTAGACGAAAAGCAGGCATAAGCTTTTTGAAAAAAACGAGGAGGGAGCGGCAATGAATTTAGAGGAGCTTCAAAAAATTGTTTATGACGCGGGAATCGTCGGTGCCGGCGGCGCTGGATTTCCAACACATAAAAAGTTTTCTGATAAAGTAGAACAGATCATAGTAAACGCGGCAGAATGTGAGCCGCTTATGATGGTTGACCATCATATTCTTGAATGTCATCTTCAGGAATTGGTCGACACATTAAATCTCTTATGCGATGTTATGGGCGCCGGCGAGGCGATCATAGGCATAAAGGGCAAGAATATGCACCTGCTTGACACAAAAGTGGTTGCGTCACTTGAGGGGACAAGAGTAAAGATAAAGGAGATCCCTGACATATATCCTGCCGGCGACGAAGTAGTGCTGACATATGAAACAACTGGTAAAATAATACCTGAGGGCGCTATTCCTGTAATGGTAGGTGTAATGGTAATCAATGTTGAAACTGTTTTCAACATTTATAAAGCAGTAAATAACTCAACTCCTGTAGTTGAAAAGTATATAACTATCGGCGGCGATGTAAAGGAAGATATAACTATCCTTGCTCCTGTCGGTATGAAATTATCAGATCTTCTCGCTTCTGCGGGATATACAGATCTGAAGGGTAAATCTGTTGTTAACGGCGGACCTATGATGGGTAAGCTCGTTAATCTCGAAACAGATGTTGTTACAAAGACTACAAAGGGACTTTTGATATTCCCTACGACTCATGGCATTATCCAGAGAATGAAGATGCCTGTAAACACAGCTATAAAGAGAGGTTCAGCTGCATGCTGTAACTGTACTATGTGTTCAGATATGTGTCCAAGACATCTTCTCGGATATAACTTTGAGGTACATAAGACTGTAAGAGCTGCGACTCACGGCGATGTGAGAGATGTCAACTCTTTCACTCAGAACGCGCTTTGCTGCGGCTGCGGAGTCTGCTCTGTAATAGCTTGTCAGCAGGGTATACTGCCGTCAAAGATAGCTATGGAGATCAAGGGTTCTTTGGCAAGACATGGCTTAAAGCGTCAGAACAACATTCAGCCGGATCATGTCCGTCCTGAACGCGCTTCAAGACTTGTTTCGTCAAATAAGCTTATCGACAGACTTGGTATCAGAAGATATGTAAAGAGTCATGTTGATGCAAAGATGGATATGAAGTTCACACCAAGCGCTGTTTATATTGAGTTAAAGCAGCATGTTGGCGCTCCGGCAGCTCCTGTTGTAAACGTGGGAGATAAGGTGTCAAAGGGTCAGCTTGTTGCGGCTACTCCTGTTGATGCACTCGGAACTTGTATGCATTCGAGCATTGACGGTACAGTAACAGAAGTAAACGGCAGATTTATTGTAATTAGCAGATAAGGGGTGAACGGAAATGAATTCAATCGGTTTAGTTGAAGTAAAAAATATATCAAAGGGTATTTTAGTAACTGATGAAATGCTTAAGAGCGCGGGTATTAATCTTATCAGCGCGGGCGCAGTTTGTCCCGGAAAGTATGTCACGATCGTAGGCGGTGAACTGTCAGCTATTTCAGCTTCTGTAGAGAGAGCTAAGGTCGTTGCTGAAGACGCTTTGATCGACACATTTGTAATCGGTAATTTGGGCAAGAATGTATTTGAGGCTATAGGCGGAGCAGTTGAAGTAAAGAACAAGAAGGCTTTGGGCATTATTGAAACTTTCACTGCTGCAAGCGCTATCGAGGCTGCTGATGCCGCTGTAAAGTCAGGATACATAGAGCTTATCGAAGTAAGAGTAGCGCGCGGTATGGGCGGAAAATGCTTTGTTTCGCTCACAGGTGATGTTTCAGACGTAAGAGCGGCTGTTGATACAGGCGCTATGGTGGCTGCTGAGCAGGGTACTCTTATAAATACAGAGGTCATCGCAAATCCTCACGAAGAGCTTTGGGATGCTGTCCTGTAATAGGAACAAAGAATAATAAAATTGAGAAATCTGCATAAATCAACGGGGGTACAGTTTTACTGCACCCCTCTTATTTTTTGGCTCTTTGTTAATAGTTTGGGTTCAAAAAAAATGCGGCAGAATAACCACCGCATTTTCTTTTTTAGTTAAATATTATATTGTCTATCAAAGCCGCCGTATCATATTTTGAATCGCCGACATCATAGACTGTAAATTTAAGTGTTACAGTCTGTCCGGCATATTCTGAAAGGTCATATGTGACCGTTTTCCAGCCTGTATGATATGCTGTCAGATCTCCGCCGTCAAAATCAACTCCTGATACGTCTATCCATTCTGATTTATTTACAGATTCTTCAGCTAAAAGGATTTTGCTGTTTTGCGGATCTATTATTTCCACGATGAATTTATCATCGTAAAAGCTTCCTACATATTCCATAGGCTCTTCTGAAACAACGTCATAATCAAAGGATATAACAGGGTTTGAAGAAGAAACTTCAAATGACTGATATAATGTGCTGCCCTCTGTCGCGTTTGTATAGTCAGATGTGCCGGAGCCTATTCCTGTAGTCAATATACCCATTCTTTCGCCGTGCTGAGGTACAAGCTCACCGAGCTTTGATATTACCCTTGTATCGCCCGTATGCTCCCAGCCTGTAAGATCAGGATACAGCTCAAGGCTGCCGTTTACAAGGCTTTCATCTATAAGCAGCGATGATTCACTGCCGCTGAATAC
>CALXSW010000002.1 GCA_944391255.1 uncultured Clostridia bacterium
CTCAATGTGCAGACCTCGCATTCAACTACTGATGATGGCTTTTCAAGATCCTTGTATGTCTGGTACTCTGATATCTCATCCATTACAAGATTCCATGCCGTAACGCAAGGGTTGCCGCTTATGCCCGCAGCTTTAAGCGATGACGGAGAGTCAAAGCCGAACCATACTGCACCTACATAATACGGTGTAAATCCTACAAACCACTTGTCGAAGTCATCATCTGTAGTACCTGTTTTTCCGTAAGCCGGCATGCCGCAGCTTAGTCTTGCTCCGCGTGCTGTACCGTAAGAGAGGTTTACAGGACCTGAGAGCAGTTTTGCGGTTATAAACGCCGCACCATCACTCATAGCCTGCATCGAATTTATATTATTTACAAGAATGTCCGCATTCGATGAATCGGTCACCTTGGTGTATGTGTACGGTGTTATATATTTACCCGAGTTAGGGAACACGCTGTATGCCGCAGCCATTTCTTTTACTGTTACGCCCTGCGTGAGACCGCCGAGAGCGAGAGATGAATAGTTTTTATCCTTGTCCTGAAGCGTTGATAGCTGGAACTTGTTTTTCAGATAATCGAAAGAGGTCGTAAGACCTATAACGTCGAGTACCTTTACAGCCGGAATATTAGATGATCTCGCAACTGCTTCAATTATCGTCATATCGCCCTTAAATCCGCTGTAGGAGTTTTTCGGCTTCCAGTTGTCGTTTCCGATCACGATCTCTTCATCGGTGACTATATCAGTCATAGTTATTTCGCCTCTGTCAACGGCAGGACCGTATACTGAAAGCGGTTTTATTGATGAACCCGGCTGACGTACCGCCTGAGTGGCTCTGTTCCAGCCTCGCACATCGGTCTTCTCACCGAGCCCGCCTATAAGTCCCTTTATCTGACCTGTATAAGGATCCATAACTACCATAGCCGCCTGAGCGCCTGAGCTGCTGCCAGGGAAGTTAGATGTGTTTGTGAACACGTCTTCCATTGTTTCCTGTATATCTATATCAACAGTAGTATAGATCTTAAGACCGCCGTTATAGAGGTAACGCGTTGCGAAATCCTCCGAATAGCCCTTCTGTTCCATGAGATCCTTTATTACGTCGTTTATTACCTGATCAACGAAATATGATGACGGCGCTGAGCGTTCCTGCAAATAATCGTCAGACAATTCAAGCGGAGAATTTACCGCTGTCTGATATTCCTGCTCTGATATCTTGCCAAGCTCATACATCTTAGCGAGAACCGTGTTTCGCTTTTCCACGTTGTTTTCGGGATTTGCGATAGGGTCATACTGCGACGGGAACTGAGTTATACCCGCGATAGATGCCGCTTCCTGGAGGTTCAGATCTATGGCGTGCTTGTTGAAATACGTCAGCGACGCCGCCTCTACTCCGTTACAGTTGTTCGCAAAATATACTATATTGCAGTACATATTTAGTATCTCGTCTTTTGTAAGCTGTCTTTCGAGAGCTATAGCGCGCATGATCTCCTTTATCTTACGCGTTGGACGGATCTCATTCTCATTAGTTATATTTTTAATTACCTGCTGAGTTATTGTCGATCCGCCGTAGCTTGCGCTGCCGATACCGAGCTTTGATGCCACATATCCTACAGTTGCTCCGAGTGTACGCTTAATATCAACACCGTGATGCTGATAGAATCTTTCGTCCTCTATAGAAACTATAGCGTCTTTAAAGACTTGGGCGATCTCATTTGAACTTTTCCATATTCTGTTTGAATCTGAGATAAGCTTGTAGCTCATTTCCTCTGTTTCGCTGTACGTTCCGTCAGCGTTAGGGTAGTATATCATAGAGGATGTGTTAAGAGCGAGCGAGCTTATATTCATATCCTTTATCTCTCGTGAAACTGCCGCGTACATTCCGACAAACATTCCTGAACAGATCACAAAGCAGACGAGAAATGCAACGATTATAGTAGTTCTGAGGTTGCGTCTGAACTTCTTTTGCTTTTCTGTCAGCTGTTTTTTCTGACGTTTCTTTTTTCGCGCCGGTTTTTTTGCGGCTGCCGAGTTGTTTTGCTGTGACCGAGTATTATCAGGCGTACTGCGCTGTACACGGTTTTCTGTAGAACGGCGGACATGACTCTCGTGATGCTCCGGTTCTCTTTCGCGTCTGCGTCTTAGAAAGTCAGCGGAATCATCGCTGATGGTAGAGCGTTCAGCAGTTTTTCTGTCGAAGCTCTCCCAGTCAAAATCGTCATCAACAGACGATCCTCTGTTTCTTCTGCTATAATCTGCCAATTTCTTTTCCTCCTGGTCTTAATAATAAGCGGCGGTATAAATAGCTGAACATGAAATACGCCGCATGTCGTCTAAGAGTATTATCACTTACATTCTGCTATATTATATAACAAAAAAAAGAAATTTTCAATACCTTTTTTTCAAAAAATATGCTAAAACGGCAGAGCAGAGGGCTTTAAAAAGAGTCAGTTCAAAATTGTATACCGGCAAAAAATAATAATTTAAAATTATTGTATAAAAAAAAATAAACAGGTAAAAATTGTTATATAACCGAATCATAGATATTTTCCGCGCTGATCGAGTATGATCGGACGAGCAGACACAGCAAAGCTGTTTATTTGCGGCGATCATATTCATACAGGGCGGGATAGTTTGCGTTTTCCGTTTTTTTTAGCGGAAACGTTTCACCGGTCAAAAAAAGAAAAACAAGGAGGATATACGAAAATGATAAAACAATTTTTTAGATCAAAAAGGAATACTGCCATAGCTGTGGCATATACATTTTTAATAGCGCTTTGTTTTTGTGTAGGGTTCGCTATAGGACACCATAACGGGCGCGGGCTGCTGACAACGCCTGTTGCCGTAACTACAAGCACAACCGAAACACCTGAAACGGCGGAGCCTGATGCGGAGGTAAACTCTGATCTTTACAGAGTTATAGCAGAGGACGGCGAGCTGAGGCTCTATTGCGATGACGGAACAAAATCGCGTCTTATTATGAGCGATAAGATAAGCGAGGGCGCGTTCCCGAAAGAGGATATAGCCGTTTTAAGGGAAGGGCGCATGTTCATGACGCAGGAGGAGGCTATGGCATTTATGGAAAATTTCCTGTCGTGAGGAACATATGATATATGTAAAAAACGTTTCAGGCAATTTTATCAGTATACAAAAGCGGAAACAGCTGCCGGCGGCAGAGATGTTTTCGCTTTTCTGTATATAATTTATGTATAACATCATGATCTGATACAGGAGTTTTAAAGTGATATATACAAAATGTGAATAAAAGGTTAATTTGCGTACAGAGCTAAAATATTAAATAAATAAAAGAAAATAAAAGAAAAAATGTTATTTTATAGCAAAAACGAGAAATATATCACTTGAATTTTTGAGCAAAAAAGGTGATAATAGCATTGTTAGCACTCGATGAGGTTGAGTGCTAACAGGTGAAGAAAAAAATAAAAGCAATATAGATAATATTATTCAGGAGGTAAATAAAATGACGATAAAACCATTGGCAGACAGAGTAGTTCTTAAGATGCTCGAGGCTGAGGAAACAACAAAGAGCGGGATCATACTGACATCAAAGGCTCAGGAAAAGCCGCAGGTAGCAGAAGTAGTTGCAGTAGGTCCGGGCGGAGTTGTAGACGGCAAGGAGATCGTTATGGAGGTTGAGGTAGGAGATAAGGTCCTCACATCAACATATGCCGGAACAAATGTAAAGCTTGACGGCGAGGAATACAGAATCGTTTCACAGAGCGATATTCTCGCAAAGGTAACTGAATAAAATACAAAAAGACAGATCATATAAATCAAAAAAGGAGAGATCATAATCATGGCAAAGGATATAAAATTCGGTCAGGAAGCGCGTCACGCGCTTGAAAGCGGTATAAACAGACTTGCTGACACAGTAAAGATAACATTAGGACCAAAGGGAAGAAACGTAGTGCTTGGAAAGAAATTCGGCGCTCCGCTTATCACAAATGACGGTGTAACTATAGCTAAGGAAATAGAGCTTGAAGATCCGTTTGAAAATATGGGAGCACAGCTCGTTAAGGAAGTTGCCACAAAGACAAATGATGTTGCCGGCGACGGTACTACAACAGCTACATTGCTCGCGCAGGCTCTTGTAAGAGAAGGTCTTAAGAACGTTGCGGCAGGCGCAAATCCGATGATCGTAAGAAAGGGTATCCAGAAGGCTGTAGACGTTGCGGTTGAAAATCTGCTTTCATCAGCGAAGAGCGTTTCAGGCAAGGACGATATCGCAAGAGTAGCGGCTGTTTCAGCGGCAAACGAGGAGATCGGCGAGCTTATCGCTGACGCTATGGAAAAGGTAACATCGGACGGCGTTATAACTGTTGAGGAATCAAAGACAGCAGAAACATATTCAGAGATCGTTGAAGGTATGCAGTTTGACCGCGGATATATCACACCGTACATGGTAACTGATACAGATAAGATGGAAGCAGT
>CALXSW010000003.1 GCA_944391255.1 uncultured Clostridia bacterium
GACAATCACATAACCCGTGCTGAGGTCGTTACAATCGTGAACAGGGTAACAGAACGAAATGCCGATGAGGACTTCATCGACGAGAACACCAGCGATCTTCTAACGTTTACCGACATTAAGGATAAGGGCTATTGGGCTTATTACGACATATTATCTGCAGCGAATACCATCCAATGCGCAAACTGTCCTCATATTGATTAAAAATAGCGATATTTCAAGGTTTTCTTGGTGTTAGTTGTTTAGTGAAATAAATTCATAACAGTGCTTGCTGTTTTAGTTATTCGTAAGTAATGTGTATATCATAACAAACCCTCTTATGTTAGAATATTATTGGTATGTTACATTGTTGACATATACAAAACGTATGGAGGTGTTTGTTATGGAATTATCTGTAATTAAACAAGGCGATAGTGGTATTGCCGTTTTGCTTGATGATAATATGAGAATTGTCAAGCCGGTATATGCGTATTTAAAGCAGCAAGCACGACTTGAGCGTAGCTTTAATACCATAATTGCCAATGGTAGAGATTTAAAACTCTATTGGGAATTTTTGAACTACATGGGCTATGAGTACACAGAGGTTACACCGATAACCATTGGTGAATTCATTGAGTTTTTGCGCTCGTCAGAGGAATATATGGATGAAAAAATTATTATTCTTTATGGAACGAGCAAGAGAACGGGCAAAACAATAAACAGGATTTTATCAACGGTTTACTGCTTTTACAAATTTTGCTGTTTGATAACGGAAATCAAGAATCCAATCATAATGGAGGAAATGAACCGTCATCAGAATATGTTCCGAAGTTTTTTGAATCACGCAAGAAATAATAACAAAACAAATAAATCAATATTTAAGATTAAGCAAAGCGATGCTGTAATAACAATAATACCTGATGCTCATATAGAACTTCTGATGAATCATTTGCAAAACCACAGGGACAGGCTGATATTGAAAATTCTATACTTAACAGGTGCTCGTATAGGAGAAGTTTTGGATCTGAAGATAGAAAATATTCCATATCCAAATTCATGTGAAACTTTTGGTATATTAAAAAATATTAAATCAAAAGGCAAATACAGGGATTTATTCATTCCGATGAAACTGATTGAGGAAATTGATGAATACATCATAAATGAGCGTTCTATGATAGATACAGAACATAGTAATATTTTTGTAGCATTGCAAAAGCAAAATAGAGGTAATCCATTAAGTTATCGCAGCATCTATGACGTCTTTGACAGGGCTAAGAAAAAACTTGGATTAAAGTTTAATTTCCACGATATTCGTCATACTTTTGTGACCCACTTAGCAGAAACAGGGATGGATGTCAGTATCATCAGTTTAATTGCAGGACATAAGCATATTCAAACTACAGAAAAATATACTCATTTGTCAGATAGATATGTTGGCGAAACACTTTCAAGATATTGGGAAAATAATGACTTTCTTGGGGGTGATATGCAATGAATGATATGCCTAAAGGTAATCAATGGAATTTTATTGATAAAGATGATAAATCTATGTATTACGGTAAAAATTTTAGATTTGATTTCAGAATGTTTGAAGCTGAGCAGATCCGTATGTTGATTAAATTTTATGTATGGCAAAATTACAAGACAGGCTCAATATCAACGAGAAGTATTCATACACATTGCTCGAGCTTTCGATATTTTAATACATTTTGCGTTGAGAACAAAATCGAAAGCTTAATAAACATTGATGGTAATACTGTTGATGAGTATATGACTTTTTTACGATTGTATAAGGCAACTCGAAATGGTCGCCCTTTAAAATATGTTACTCAAGCAGGGATATTTTCAACATTAAAAACGCTTGTTCATTGGGGACAATTGTATGCTCCGCATTTAGTGCCGCATAGAGAAATATTTTCAGGCAACGAATATGTTATGACCAATGTTAAACATAAGATTGAATATATTCCTGACGATGTTCTTGTGAAAATTCAAGAAGCTTTGAAATTTGAAGAAAATCCATATATAAAATACGGGCTTATCATTTTGATGTCAACAGGTTTACGGCGTAGTGAGCTTATGAATTTGAAGGTGAATTGCGTAACTCCACATGCTTTAAAAGGTGATACTTTAACGTTATATGATTTTAAAAATCGAAGAGACATAAGAAAAATGCCCATACCGCCAATATGTGCGGAAGCAATCAGAAGCTTAGAAGAAGTAACGGCAGAAATCAGGGCAGAGGCAAATGATAAACTAAAACCATATCTGTTTTTGTATCGAACTTCAAGATGTGGGATTGCCAATGAAATTAGGCTTATCAGTGGTCCTACATTTACAAAGTGGATAAATGGTTATCTTGATAAAGGAAAATATTATGGTGGATTTATGGACAGACATAATATTATTGGTTCTGACGGTAATATATATAAAATTAAACTTCATCAATTCCGTAAGAGTGTTGCAACGGATATGTTCAGCAAAAACGTTGACTTGAAAGTTATTCAGGAATTTTTACGTCATACAAGCCCTGACACAACTAAAAAGTATTATGCTGATAGCAAAGATATCGACAGAGCGAAGATTTTTGAGAGAATAAATATCATTGGCAACATTGATACTGTTGGAGCAGATATAATGCCCGATAAAAAAGAACTCGTATGGTTTCAAAAGAACAAACATAAAGCAGCAAAAATGTGCGATGGATACTGCACTATGCCGTTGGTTAAAGGAAAGGTATGTGAACGCTTGTTAAAACACCAAAAGTGCTATACATGCAGTCGCTACATAACAACTCCTGAATACTTAGATGATCATAAAAAGCATTTGGCTGAATTGGAAGCTGATTTGGCAAATAACATTTATGGTTCTCATTATGCCAATCATTTGCTGCCTACAATCGAAATATTGAAAGGAATAATCAGAAGATTGGAGGCGTTAGGTAATGAACAATGAAGCTGTAGCTTTGGTAAGAAGGCGAGAAGATGAGACTGATGAAATCATGGTTGGAAACAATCGC
>CALXSW010000004.1 GCA_944391255.1 uncultured Clostridia bacterium
ATTCAGATGGAAAAAACTGTTGACGATGATGATAGAATGGCGTTCGAGTCAAAGGAGTTCTATGTAAAGAGCGAGGACGAAATGCGCGAGATATTCGCGTTTGTGCCGGAGGCGATAGAGAATACGGCGGCTATAGCGGAGAGGTGCTGTGTGGATTTCGATTTCTCGACAAGGCATCTCCCGAAATTCGATGTGCCTGACGGCAAGGACGCGTTCGAATATCTAAAAGAACTGTGCTATGCGGGACTGTATGAGCTTTATGACAAGCCGGGCGAGGAGCTTGTAAAAAGGCTTGATTATGAGCTGGGCGTTATAAAAAACATGGGATTTATCGATTATTTCCTTATAGTGCGCGATTTCATACATTTTGCAAAAACGCACGATGTAAGAGTGGGACCGGGCAGAGGCTCAGCAGCCGGCAGCCTTGTTTCATACACCCTTGGGATAACGAGCATAGATCCGATAAAATACGCTCTTATTTTTGAGCGTTTTCTAAATCCGGAGCGAGTGAGCATGCCGGATATAGATATAGATTTCGAGCCGGAGGGCAGACAGAGGGTAATAGAATACGTTGTTGAAAAGTACGGCGCGGAGAACGTGGCGCAGATAGTCACGTTCGGAACGATGAAGGCAAGGCTTGCGATACGCGATGTGGGAAGAGCGCTCAACATGCCGTATGCCGACGTTGACAAGATAGCAAAGCTCGTGCCGCGTGATCTCAATATAACGATAGATAAGGCGCTTGAAACGTCGCAGGAGCTAAAGCTGATATATGAGAGCGACGAGAGCGTAAAGCGGCTTATAGACACATCTCGGGCGCTTGAAGGACTGCCGCGCCACGCGTCAACGCACGCTGCCGGAGTGGTTATAACGGGCGAGCCGATAGTGAGCTATGTACCGCTTATGGTGAACAAGGATAATTTTATAACAACGCAGTTCCCGAAAGACACAGTCGAAAGCCTTGGACTTTTGAAAATGGACTTCCTTGGTCTTAGGAACTTAACTGTAATTAAAAACGCGCTAAAGCTTATAAAGCAAACGCGCGGTATAGACATAGATATAGATAAGATAGATTATGAGCGCAGAGAGGTATATGATCTCATAGCGTCGGGAAATACCGACGGTGTTTTCCAGATGGAAAGCGCGGGAATGCAGTCGTTTATGATGGAGCTGCGGCCTGACACGCTTGAAGACATAATAGCCGGGATCGCGTTGTACAGACCTGGACCGATGGATCAGATACCGCGATATATAAGGAATAAAAAGAACCCATCGGGAATAACATATAAGCATCCGGCGCTTGAAAAGATCCTTGACGTGACGTACGGATGCATGGTCTATCAGGAGCAGGTGCTTGAAATAGTGCGCGAGCTTGCGGGATATTCACTCGGAAAAGCCGATCAGCTCAGAAGAACGATATCAAAAAAGAAAGCCGCGCAGATGAAGATAGAAAGGCAGAATTTCATATACGGTTCCGAGGACGGAACGATACCGGGCTGTATCAAAAACGGCATAGACGAAAAAACGGCTGTGTCTATCTTTGATGAGATAAATGATTTCGCAAATTACGCGTTCAATAAGTCGCACGCCGCGGCATACGCGTTTGTGACGTATCAGACGGCATATCTGAAAACGTTCTATCCTGTCGAGTATATGGCGGCATTGATATCGTCGGTGGACGATTCAGACAAGATAAACCACTATATAGTAAACTGCCGCGAAATGGGTATAGACAGATTCCCACCGGACGTGAATAAGAGCGGACTCGGATTCACGGTGGAGAACGGGGCAATACGTTTCGGGCTTCTCGCTGTGAAAAATGTCGGAAGAACATTTGTCGAGCATCTCGTTGAGGAGCGGAGAAACGGCGGAGAGTTCAGGAGCTTTTCTGATTTCATAGACAGAATGACGGGACCTGACATGAACAAGCGCGCAGTGGAAGGACTTATAAAATGCGGCGCGTTCGACTCTATGGGCGTTTACCGCTCGCAGCTCATGCAGGTATATGAATACGTTATGCAGGGCACATCGCAGCGAATGCACAGCAATGTAGCCGGTCAGATGTCGCTTTTTGACGATGACGAGCCGGAGGAGATAAATCTGCCGGATATCGGTGAATTCTCAAAGCAGGAGCTTTTAAGAATGGAAAAGCAGTCAACGGGAATGTATTTTTCGGGTCACCCTATGGACGAGTACGCGTCACGTGCAAAAAAGCTCACGAGAATAAATACGTTTGAGATAAATTCAAGCGTTGTGAAGAATGAGGAGGGCGAGTATGTCCACGCTGAGAGCGGACTAAAAGACGGAGAGAGAGTAAGCCTTGCATGCATAATCGAGTCAAGGAAGAACAAGACGACGCGAAACAGAGCGCAGATGGCATTTTTATCGCTTGAAGATTCATACGGCTCTGGGGAGTGCCTTGTGTTCCCGAAAACGCTTTCGAGATATTCATCTATGCTTGAAGAGGGGAATATAGTCCTCGTAAACGGAAACGTATCTCTTCGCGAGGACGAGGAACCTAAGCTGCTTATGGATAATGTCGAGGATCTGGAGTCAGCGCTTAAAAACGCGGACAGATTGGCGGCGCGAAAAGCAGATAATATCAAGGCGGCAAGCACTGCTGATGAAAACGGTATAAAACGGCCTATAGTATATGTAAGGCTGAAAACGAGATCGGACGAGCTGCTGAAAAAAGTCAGTGAAACACTCGTTCCGTTCAGCGGCGATGTTGAGGTCAGGCTCTATTTCAATGATGAGCGCAAATATTCCCGTGTTCCGCGGAATATGTATATAAACGGCACACCGTCGTCTATACGCGAGCTCAAGTATGAATTTGGCGATGAAAATGTCGTATTGAAGTGATTTTGTTGTGATATTATACAAAATCAGACGCAATATATTGTTATATTATCATTGTAAATAACGCTTGAAATTTTCAATAAAATAGGGTATTATATATAAGGTAGGATTATATTGTTAATATATAAACAATCTGTCCGGCTGAGGCTTGTATAGAGCTGTATATAAGCTGCCGGAAATGCTATATTTTAACATGGAATATCAAAAAGCGGCGAGCGTAAAGCGGCCGCGTTTAATCGAAGCGGCGGACGGCGGCAAAAGCGGCGCGCTCAGCCGTTCCGGCAAAAGGGGATATTATGTGGACAGTAGTGTATATGTCGGAAAATAAGAACAGAGTTGATCAGATAATTGAAGAGCTCAACAGCCGATCTATAATGACTATGCTTAAGACATCCGGTGAGGATGATTTCAGCAGCGGCGGATCATATGAGATACTTGTTCCTCAGACTGAGCT
>CALXSW010000005.1 GCA_944391255.1 uncultured Clostridia bacterium
TAATCCGAATTTCTGTTCCTAAAGAACTTTAAACTCAAGTAATTGTTAGTGTTTTCACACTTTCCAAGAACTCACACTGTTCATTTTTCAATGTACAAACTTTATTCAGTTGTCTTAGCGACAACTCATTTATTTTACCACAAACTTTTCAGTTTGTCAAGCACTTTTTTAATTTTTTCAAATTATTTTTTTGTGCTCTGTCGTTTTTGATGTTCTCTCATCGCTGACGACTTGATTATTTTACCACATCATTTAACATTTGTCAACACTTTTTTACATTATTTTTTAGTGTTTGTCAGAAATGACTCTTATAAAAAGCTTAATGGATATTCATCATGTATATTATTACCAATATACACGATAAATATCCATCGTACCGAAAATTAATTGAAAAACATTGATATTCCGCCAAGAACTATTGTTACTGTCATAATTCCTGCTATCACTATGCTTGTTATCTTGACTGTCTTTTTGCTCATTTCGTTTTATCACCCCTTATTTATTCATAACTCTCTCTATGATCGTAGCGGCTTCTGCTCTTGTGGCGTTATTTTTAGGATAAAACTTTCCGTCGCTCATACCTGTTATAAATCCGTATGCTACAGCCTGCTTTATAGAGTTTACCGTCCACTCAGAACACTCCTCCGCATCTTCAAAATCAAGTTTTTCCTGCAGCTCCGGCACATTATTAGTCAGTACAGTTCTTGAATACTGATAGCAAAACTGGGTAAGCGCTGCCATCTCCTCGCGCGTTATGGGCAGCTCCCCATTAAAAGCGCCTGAATACACCACTTTCGATGATATAGCATTCCCTTTATCATCTACCTCATAATCAACCTTTTTATTACATGATACTATCATTTCATCCGGTATGAGTCCGCAGTCAAGAGCCTTCTGTAAATACGGTGCATACCATGAATCCTCTCTTGCGTCAAGACATTCTCCCGATCTGTAATCACTTGTTCCTATAGACAATACTTCCATTATCATTTTAAGGTACTGTGCGCGCGTAAGCACGCCGTCAGGCTCAAATCTGTCTATATCTACACCTGAAACTATTCCCTTATCGGCGAGATTATTTATAGTATTTTCTGCCCAATGTCCTTTCGTATCATAGAAATCAGCCGCGCTTGCTGTGCATGAAATGCCCATCAAAGCAGCCAATACAAATACTGTTATTTTACGCATATTTACCTCCACTATTTATCCCTTTTTCTCAGATCCTTAAAAAAATCCTTTATGATCCCACTGCATTCATCTTCCATTATACCGCCCGTAACAGCTATGGTGTAATTACATAAATTCATATCGCACAGATTTATTCTTGAACCTGCGCAGCCTGATTTTTTGTCATAAGCGCCATAATAGATATGCTCGATACGCGCATTAAGCGCAGCGCCCGCGCACATTGGGCAAGGCTCAAGCGTGACATACATTTCACAGCCGGGCAGCCTCCATCCCCCCAGCTTCCTGCACGCCTTGTCTATAGCTATAACCTCAGCATGTAAAAGCGCGTTGCGTTTGCTCTCACGCTTGTTATACCCTCTTGAAATTATAGTCCCATCACGCACGATCACCGCGCCTACAGGCATTTCGCCAATAGCTGCCGCTTTTTTAGCCTGTTTCAGCGCCTCTTTCATAAATTTTTCTTCCATATCAATCGTATTCTGCATCAATATGTATTCCGCGTCAATTATGAACGGTAATCACCATTTATCTTTACATAGTCATATGTCAGATCGCAGCCCCATGCCTTAGCGGCAGCATCTCCGGAATTTAATCTTACATCTATAATTATCTCGTCAGACGCAAGGACCTTCTTCGCGTATTCCTCCGAAAATTCTATTCCGGCGCCGTTTCTGCACACCTCAAGCACTCCGTATTCTGAAACAAAATCCACATCTACCTTATTTATATCAAACTCCGCTTCAGCATATCCGATCGCACATAGAACACGTCCCCAGTTTGCGTCCTCGCCAAACATAGCGCATTTTAAAAGCGGGGAGCGTATAACGCTCTTTGCAACGATTATAGCAGTGTCAAGATCAGGCGCTGAAGTTACGGAACATTCGAGAAGCTTTGTAGCTCCCTCTCCGTCCTTTGCGAGCATCTTTGTCATCTCGCTCATAACCGTATATAACGCCTTCTTGAAAATCTCGTAATCATCATTCTCCGCGTTTATTTCTTCATTGCCTGCAAGTCCGTTAGACTGCAATATAAGCATATCATTAGTAGATGTATCTCCATCCACGCTCAAGCAGTTATATGTGACCTTAACTATTTCTGACAATGCTTTTTGAAGCATCTGTGTCGACACCGCTGCGTCAGTAGTTATAAAATTCAGAGTTGTAGCCATATTAGGATGTATCATGCCGCTGCCTTTAGCCATTCCGCCAAGACGGCAAACCTTACCATCGAGTTCAAACTCAACAGCATACTCTTTTTTAACCGTGTCAGTCGTCATTATAGCAACAGCTGCCTTTTCATTGCCATCGTATGAAAGTCCGGCTGCAAGCTCTTTTACATGGCTTTCTATCGGTTCTATCGGCATTATCTGTCCAATAACTCCAGTCGATGCGACAAGCACTTCGTTCGCATCGAGTCCAAGCTCATCAGCCGCAAGCTTGCACATCATCTCAGCCTTTTCCTCGCCGTCTGCATTACATGTATTTGCATTTTTTGAATTCATTATGACCGCTCTTGATTTTCCGCCTGTTATATTAAGATGATTCTTTGTAACAGTTACAGGAGCGCCTTTTACTTTATTTAAAGTATATACACCTGCCGTGTTGCACACAACATCAGACATATATAAACCCAGATCGTACTTTTCCTTATTAGGATTAAGACCGCAGTTCAGACCATTTGCCTTGAACCCCTTAGCGGCACAAACTCCGCCGTCAATAACCTTGAACATATCACGTTCATCCTTTCGCCTATAATTATACACATATATTTTAATACAAACGCGTAACATTGTCAACTATTACGCTTGACTTTTTCACAAAAAAGTATTAATATATTTACTGAATATTAAAACAAATGAAAGAAGGGATCTTTATGAAATGTCCTCATTGTGGCGAGGAGCTGCCGGAGGGATATATATACATTCCCCCTAAGCCTTTAAACGATACAGACGAACCGGAAAAGAGCGATCCGGATAATATTGTTGCTGATGATATACATTCTTCCGACACCGAAAAAACATATGTCGGAAATGACACAACAGAAAATCATGATACCAATGATGAGTTGATCTATCCTGAACATATAAGAAATGATCAGATGATCATCTATGGGAGAAAAAATAAACTGTCATCAAAGGTAATCGCCGCCGCTTCTGCGGCAGTCGTTGTTCTCGCTGTAGTTGTGTTCGCTGTATATTCATTTATAAAGCCAAGTCTGGAATACGATATACGCGGCGAATGGGTATCAGGTGACGACTTTATATCCTCATCAACTCTCACCATCACAGACGATATGATAACGATAAGCGAGACTTTTGGATTCATGGAAATATCAAATGCGTCTTACAGCTACACTGTAACATCATCTGACACTATAGAAATACGTGGAATAGAATTTAATGTTACTGTAAACGGCAACGCGCTTATAATTTCACCGGGATTCAACGGCGATCAGCAAGACGTCTGGTATTCAGGTCAGCCGACCGAAGATGATATACAGGAGCAGGTACCTGAGAATCAGCAAAGCGATTCATCAGGCGTTATATAAAAAGAAGGCGGAGATTTTTTCTCCGCCTCTTTTATATTCTGGCAAAATCAGTTAAACAATGCAAGGTCGATGCATTCGCCCATTGCCTTATATCCTGCCGGTCCCGGATGGAGTCCGTCACCGCTGTCATATTCTGCCTTAAGCTTTGTAGGATCACTTGGATCCCGCATTACCGCGTCAAAATCAACAACCGCGTCAAATTCACCCGATTCGCGTATCCATGTATTTATTGTCTGGCGCATTTCTTCCATGGTCTCATTGTAATAATCGTTATTTCCACAAGGGAGTATTGTTCCGCCTATTACCTTTATACCCTGAGCATGAGCCTTGTCTATTATCTCCTGATACGCTTCTATTATTCCTGTTGTTATCTTTCCATCCTCAGGACACTTTGACATGTCGCCTTCAAACTTATCTTCTGTCTTTCCGCCTATATCGTTTATGCCTTCAAGGACGATAAGATATTTGAGTCCTGTGCGATCCTTTACCTCATTTTCATAACGGTCACGGCCGCTGTCGCCAAGTCCCCAGTTATTTATAGAGTTTCCGCCTATACCGTCATTCACAACAGTGAGCTTCATTCCAGCATCTTTCATTCTTTCCATAAGAACATCTGTCCAGCGGTCATTTGCATTTGTCGTACAGCCGCGTCCGTCAGTTATAGAGTCACCGAGACATGCTACTACAGCGT
>CALXSW010000006.1 GCA_944391255.1 uncultured Clostridia bacterium
TTTTCTTTCATGATTATCACCTGCCTGTATTTTTCTATGACCTTTTCTTCTGTATATACACATTTAAATAGCATTATCGCTTTCACTAAGATTTTAGTGACGCCTATCCGCTTTGATTATAACATAAAAAATCCGAACTTGCAACAAGTTCGGATTTTTTATATCATTAATTATCGCTCTCGTCAAACGCTTTTGAAATAGAATCTCCAGGAGCTACCATCGGGTACACCTTTTCATCTTTGTCTATAAACGCGTCTATCACAACAGGTCTGTTAAGAGTAAGCGCCTTCGAAAACGCCTGTGCAAATTCCTCCGGTGTTTCGGCTTTCATTGCTACCGCACCCATTCCCTCTGCTATAGCGCAGAAATCTGTTCCGTCGTCAAGCACAGTATGAGAATATCTCTCGCCGTAGAACAGCGTCTGCCACTGTCTTACCATGCCGAGAACTCTGTTGTCAACTATTACCTCTATTATAGGTATATTGTTTCTCACAGCCGTCATGATCTCGTTCATGTTCATTCTGAAACAGCCGTCACCTGCAATGTTTACGACTGTCTTTTCAGGGCATGCCGCTTTCGCGCCTATAGACGCGCCAAGGCCATAACCCATCGTTCCAAGTCCGCCCGATGACAAGAACTGGCGCGGTTCTTTATAATAATAGAACTGAGCTGCCCACATCTGATGCTGACCTACTTCTGTAGTTATAACGGCGTTTCCCTTTGTCTGCTTATATATCTCCGTCATAATGCTTCCGCCTGAGAGAACATCACTTCTATATCTCAGAGGGAACTGATCCATCTTGGCTCTGATCTCGTCAAGCCATTCAGTATGCTTATATTCTCCGACTACGTTGTTAAGACGCTTCAATATCTCCTTAGCGTCACCGCATATTGAATAATCAACAGCAACATTCTTATTAAATTCAGCCGCGTCTATATCTATATGTACTATAACCGCATCCTTTGCGAACGCTTTCGCATTTCCGTAAACTCTGTCTGAAAAACGCGTTCCGACAGCGATAAGAAGATCACATTCACTCACACCGAAATTTGACGCCTTTGAGCCGTGCATGCCGAGCATGCCTGTATATCTCGGATCATTTCCCGGGAATGCGCCCTTACCCATGAGCGTGTCGCACACCGGCGCGTCTATCTTGTCTACAAGCTCTCTTATCTCCTCTGACGCGTTTGCCGCAGTCACTCCGCCGCCTACAAATACGAACGGCTTCTTTGAACCCTTTATCAGCTCCGCAACCTTTTCTATAACGCTGTCATCTATCGTGTCTGTAACCGGCTCCAACACTCGCGGCGCTTTGTATTCATATTCCGCCTTAGCAGCCGTTACGTCCTTTGGTATATCTATCAAAACCGGACCTTTCCTGCCGCTGTTGGCTATCTCAAATGCCTCTCTTATAGTGTCGGCGAGGTCGTTTACATCCATTACTATATAACTCTTCTTAGTTATCGGCTTTACTATCTCCGATATCGCAACTTCCTGAAAGCTGTCCTTATTGAGAAGTGACGTTCCGACGTTGCATGTTACAGCTACTATCGGGATAGAATCTATATTTGCCGTAGCTATACCTGTTACAAGGTTAGTAGCTCCCGGTCCTGATGTTGCAAAGCACACGCCCGTTTTGCCCGTAGCTCTCGCGTATCCGTCAGCGGCGTGCGACGCGCCCTGCTCATGCGATACAAGGATATGGCGTATCTCATCGCTATGCTTATACAACTCATCATAGACGTTTAAAATAGCTCCGCCCGGATATCCGAATATAGTATCTACTCCCTGCTCCTTCATACATTCGATCAGAATCTGTGAACCTGTTAACTGCATTATAAAAATTCTCCTTTACATATATGTCTTTTAATGCCGTATTTTTAAGTAAAGGCTTTTGTCCTACCGTATATCATTGACACGTTCGGTTCAGCGTGTCTTACACAGCTCTATTGATCGTTTGTGGCGATCTCTGTTCGTCGGCATTCATTTTAATTCTTTCAATATATTCAATACAATATATAAGTATATATCAAAAAATCTTTTTTGTCAATATCATCATCAAATGATTTTTTCACAAAAAAAGACGAGAAAATGGCTTTGTTTTGCCATATCTTGTCTTTTGACAGCTTCTCGGCGCTGTCTGCCGTTAAAATTTCCGGTTACCTGTTAATAGCACAAAAACGTTTCCGCGCGCCGCTGCGCGGCGCTTTGGAAACGTTTATTAGCTTTTATTAATACATACCGCCCATTGACGGATCCATTGCCGGAGCCGGTGCCGGTGGTTCCGGCTTATCAGCGACAACGCTCTCTGTTGTGAGCACCATTGACGCTACTGAAGCAGCGTTCTGCAATGCTGATCTTGTCACCTTTACAGGGTCTACGATACCCATTGAAAGCATATCGCCGTATACGCCTGTCAAAGCGTTGTAGCCCTCGCCTGCCGGTGAAGCTTTTACCTTGTCAACTATTACAGCACCCTCAAGTCCCGCATTCTTAGCTATCTGCCAAGCCGGTTCTTCAAGAGCCTTCAGAACTATCTGAACACCTGTCTTTTCATCGCCCTCTGTAGTGTTGAGCAATTCAGCAACCTTAGGAATTATATCAAGGTAGCTTGTGCCGCCGCCTGCGATTATTCCTTCCTCAACAGCCGCCTTTGTAGCTGCCAAAGCGTCTTCTATTCTGAGCTTCATTTCTTTCATTTCTGTTTCTGTAGCAGCGCCTACGCGGATAACCGCAACACCGCCTGCAAGCTTTGCGATTCTCTCTGTAAGCTTTTCACGGTCAAAATCTGATGTTGAGTTTTCAAGCTCGCCTCTTATTACCTTTACTCTGTCAGCTATAGCCTCGCTTGAGCCTGCGCCGTCAACGATTATTGTAAGCTCCTTAGAGATCTTGACCTGCTTAGCCTGACCAAGCATATCTACAGTAGCATCCTTAAGCTCAAGTCCCACTTCCTCTGTGATGACCTGACCGCCTGTAAGGATTGCTATATCCTGAAGCATTGCCTTTCTTCTGTCACCGAATCCAGGAGCCTTTACAGGCACGCATGTGAATGTTCCTCTGAGCTT
>CALXSW010000007.1 GCA_944391255.1 uncultured Clostridia bacterium
ATGCTTATATTTTATCTGATGCTCCAGACTTGCCCAGAAGTCCATTGAAAGAGTGCGGAGCTGGACCTCAGCGCATACGGTGTGCTGATTTTCGCCGATATAAAGAGGCAGCTCAACTATCATATGATAGCTTCTGTATCCGCTCTGTTTAGGATTTTTTATATAATCCTTGATTTTAAGCACACGTATGTCATGCTGAGCGGCGATTATCTTCGCCACCTCGTAAACGTCATCTACATATGTACAGATTATGCGCATTCCGGCGGCGTCGTTGACATGACCTTTTATATTTGAAGCTATCGGTTCAAGACCGCATTTTTCCAGCTTTGCCATCATGCTTTCAGGTGATTTGATCCTTGTTTTTATATTTTCTATGGGGTTTCGCTCGCCATGCAGCAGCTTTGATTTTTTTATAATGTCGATCCTTGATTTTAATTCGATCAGAACGCTGTCATAGAGGAGCAGACTCTCGCCATAGAATTCGCTTTCGCTAATTGTCATTATAGCATACCTCTGTTTTCTTCATATATTATATATGAATATTATAACACACTTTTTGAAAATATGCTATAGTTTTTACAAAATATTATTAATTACTTAATGCATTTTTTTCAAATGTAAATTCATCGAGAGAATGGAATGTATAGCCTTCTTCCTTTGCTGTCGTTATTATTCTTTCAAGCGCGTTTGCGTTGTCGCTTGAAACAGCGTGAAGCAGCAGTATTGCGCCGTCATGGAGATATGGAACAACGCTTTCATACGCGTGCTCCGCGCCCTGCTGTGAATTTATGTCCCAGTCTTTATAAGCAAAGCTCCACATCACAGTTGTAAATCCCATGTCCTGCGCGATGCGCAGAACTCGCTCGCTGTATTCGCCTTCCGGGGGACGCATATATCTCATCGTATAATGATACATTTCTTCGCATTTGCCGTTAAGCGTTTCAAGCTCATTCTGAACGGTTGTAGTTGTCTGTTTCGGAAGGTTCGGATGATTTACTGTGTGGTTGCCGATTATATGTCCCTCATCGATCATGCGCTGTATAAGCTCGGGCTGTTTTTCAAGATACGGTCCTGTGACAAAAAAGGCGGCGGGGGTGTCTGTCCTTGACAAAACGTCAAGTATCTGAGCTGTATAGCCGTTTTCATAGCCTTCATCAAATGTCAGATAGAGCTTCTTTTCGCCGCTGTGATCAAGGTAGATGCCGCCGTTCTTTTCAAGCGTGTTTATCTGTCCTGCCGGAATGTCCGGCGCCTCGCCCTTTCGCCTTACAAAGCCCCAGCCGATACCTGTATTATCAAGGCTTTCATAACCTCCGCTCGAGGCTTTTTGCGCGCTGGGAATATCAGAGCAAGACGTCAATAGAAGCATTGGTATAAGAGCTAAAATACCGAATAACTTTAGCATAAATATGACCTCCTGTAATGAAATATTTTAGTTATATTTTTTTCTTAAAATTGTTGAATTTTTTTTAAACATAGTGTATAATGTAGATATCAGTAAATTTTGAAAATATGAGGTGTGGAAATGTCAGTATCAGAAGATTTTGAAGCAAGAAGGAGAGCGCGTATCCAGCGCAATCGCGCAAGAAGAGCCAGAATGAGAATGATGACGCTTCTTGTTGCTCTGCTTGTTGTTATTTTAATAGTTATTTTTGCAGTTGCAAAATGCAGCGGCGGCGATGAGGTAAGCAATATAGACAACGTTACGATAGGTTCGGTAACTCAGCCGCCTGTTTCAACATCTGCGCAGGCTGTTTCTACTCAGCAGCCGTCAAGCAATATTCCGGCGCCTACAGTCGGAAACAATGACCTTATAGATGTAATAGCCGGATCGGGGCAAAAGCAGCATGTATACCTCACATTTGACGACGGACCGAACAATACGATAACTCCTCAGATACTTGACGTTTTGAGAAGATATAATGTAAAGGCTACGTTCTTTATGGTTGGTTCAAATGTTGAGCAGAATCCTGGAGTTGCCGCGAGAGTTGCGCAGGAGGGACATCTTGTCGCAAATCACAGCTATTCGCATGACTACAATTCAGTATATGGCGGAACGGATAGTTTTAGAAGTGAAATAACAAAGTGTGAAGAAACATTGACTAAGATAGTTCCTGGTTATGCGAACACATTCAAGCTTTACAGATTTAACGGCGGCAGCACGAGCACAGACTCAGCTTCCGATTATGCGGAGGTTTTAGCTGATATGGGTTATTATCATATCGACTGGAACTGTCTTACAGGCGACGCGGAGGGCACAAGGAAAGACGCGGCTGAACTTTTGGAATATTTCCAGCAGACAAGACTTTCAGACAGAACAAAGAATCTTATAATCCTTATGCATGATGCGGCAGATAAGCAGGAAACGGTCAATATGCTCGGATCTCTTATAGAGCAGCTTTTAGGCGAGGGATATACATTCAGCAGACTTGATGAGATAGACTTCACAAGCGGAAGCGCGTTATTGTCATCGGAGAGTCCGCAGGCTACAGGTGAAGCGCCTACGATGACAACATCACCTACAAGCAGACCGGATCCGACAGACAGACCGGCAAGCAGCTCATCATCGGGCAGCTCATCATCGGGCAGCTCGTCATCATCAGG
>CALXSW010000008.1 GCA_944391255.1 uncultured Clostridia bacterium
TACCTAACATGAAGCTTGATAAGTCGGTAGTTGAGAGAAGAATAAAGCTGATGGAAACAGAGGGCGTTGTATTCAGATGCGGCGAGGAGGTAGGAAAGTCGTATCCTGTAGTAAAGCTCATAGACGAGTTTGACGCTGTTGTTCTCTGCACAGGATCTACAAGACCGCGTCCTTTGACAGTTGAGGGAGCGGATCTCAAGGGCGTGTATTACGCTGTAGATTTCCTTACGAGAAACACAAAGAGTCTTCTTGACTCGGAGTTCAAGGACAGAAAGTTTGTGAACACAAAGGGCAAGAATGTTATAGTAGTAGGCGGCGGCGACACCGGCACAGACTGTGTGGGAACATCTATAAGACATGGCTGCAACAGTGTTGTGCAGTTTGAGATCATGCCGGAGGCGTCAGAAACAAGACTTCCTAACAACCCGTGGCCGGAGTGGCCGAGAGTCAAAAAGACTGATTACGGTCAGGAAGAGGCTATGTTCCTTTACGGAAAGGATCCGCGCGAATACTGCACTACTATCACAAAGATAGAGGGCGATGAAAAGGGCAAAGTTTCAAAGGTGCATACAGTTCAGGTAGACTGGTCGAAAGGCAGACCGGAGCCGATACCGGGAACTGAGCAGGTGAGAGATGCCGATATGGTCCTTATAGCTATGGGATTCTTAGGACCTGAGCAGGAGCTGCTCGATCAGCTCACGCTCGCGCGTGACGCGAGATCAAATGTTCTCGCAAATGATAAGGATCATGAAACATCAATGACAGGAATATTTGCGGCAGGCGACTGCCGAAGAGGACAGAGCCTTGTAGTATGGGCGATCCGCGAAGGACGCGAGGCTGCTGATGCTGTTAATAAATATTTGATGGATTAAAATTTTGAAATGTCTTTAATATAATTTTTCATAAAAAACCGGTCTTAAAAGTCAGCTTACAAGCTTAGCTTTTTAAGACCGGTTTAATTATGCTTTTATTTCACAGATGTCATTTTTCCAACGACTACAGTTCTTTCGTTTTTCGTGTTATATGAGCATGTTGAGAGGCAAAGCACTTTATCACCGTATTTTGGCGTTATATCAGAGCGCACCATACTTTCGCGCTTGCAGCGCGCTATAAATTCATCAAATTCCTGCTCATTTTCAGCGTTTGTAAATTCATAATATTTAAACTCATCGCTCGAACCTACAGATGTTCTGAACACTGCGAAAACTTCGAACTGGTACATCTTGTACATTGAGTCAAAATATATTATATTATGCGAGTCGGCAAAGTCCTGATACTGATATTTAAGCAGATCGTGGAACATCGTTCCGTTTGTCATGTTGTGGCCGTATATTATAAGGTTGTCGCTCTGTGCTGCGAGATTGCACTTTGAATCAAGATACGGTATTCCGGCGCTGCTCTTTTCCTTATAGAAATTGCGGTGCAGGTAGTATTCATTGTCGGAGCTGTTAAACATGACAGGGTAGTCGATATTTGTATCAGGTATCTTTATCCAGCCGACCATCTCGTTATTTTTCTCATAAAGATCGGTATAGCGGCGGAGCATACCGTTATCAGCGTATACAGGCTCCTCCGTATCGCTGCTGCCGTTGTCAACTGTTATCTCAAAACCGTCTGAATCGTCTATAAGAGTTCCGTCCTCTACAATAAGATCTTTAAGCTCATCAAATTCCTTTTCCGTATGCGATTTATCGTAATAGAATTTGCCCAGATATGAGCCGCACGCGACAAATACGCAAAGAAAAAGGATTTGAATCAGTGTTATTTTCCGTTTCACTGTATCAAATCCTTTCTTAAATTCTGTTTTATTTATCAGTCAGCTGAAAAATTTCTTCTCTTGAGGACCTCAAGTCCGCCTACAAAACCGCCTGACATAAGCATTACAGCTATCAAAGCAGGAACAGCTACGCTGTTATCACCTGTTTTTGGGTTTGTAGTCTTTGAAGAAGTCTTTGAAGAAGTCGATGAAGAATTCTTCGATGATGAATTCTTCGATGATGAAGATGCCGCTGCGGCCTTCGCTGTTGCAGTAGGCTTCGGACTTGCTGATGGTGAAGTTGAAACGCTCTTGAAATCAACAGATGCCTTTACATCAGGAACGAGCGCTTTTACAGTTATAGTGTCGCCCTTTTCAAGAGTTACAAGGAACTTTTCAACGCCGCCGAAATCACCAAGCGATCCGTCAGAAACAACGACCTCCTTAAGCAGCTTGCCTTTGCTGTCCTTTATAGTGATGCTTGCATTACCCTCAACAAGATACTTGCCCGGATCTATGTCTTTACCGCAAACATATGTCTTTTCTGAAAGCTCATCAGGATCAACTGTAGCTGTAGGAACAGGAGCAGGCGTAGCAGTTGAAACGTTTGTTGTACCGCCTCCGACTGTGCCTGTTGTAGGCTTTGATGTTGCAGGAGCAGCTGTAGCAGGAGAAACCGCTGTTACTGTATTAGCCTCCTCTGTAGCCTCTACAACTATCTTGAGCTTTGCAGCGTCAGATTTTGCGATATCGCTTGAAGCTTCAGGGTTGAGCTTATAATATAAAGTATAGTTCTTTGTTTCGCTTGTGAACTGAGTGTTGAATGTGCCGAGATCTATCTCATTGCGGGATACATCTGTAAGCTCATCTTCCTCGCAGTTGTAAATATATTCACCGTTTTCATCAGCTATCTTTATATCGTAATATTCAAGAGCTGAATATTCAAGCTCCTCGCCGGACTGTGATGTGAATACAAGCTTGATATCAACAGGTCTGCTGTTTCCCTTTGCGCTTGTCAGAGAGAATTCCTTTTCGGTATATTCAGCAGTGCTGTTCGCGCTTGTTATAGAAAAAACATCACTGTCAAGTGGAAGCTCGGCTGTAACTCCGCTTGCAACGTTGTAAGTAAGCTGAGTATCCTTATCTCCAACGGTTATTATTATTTTGGAGTTAGGTGCCGCTAAAACTGCCGTTGAGGCAATCGCCGCGGAAATACCCGCTAAAGTCACACCAAATAATATTTTATTCAATTTTAACGCCCCTTTTGTTATGAGATTATAATTATTAAACATATATCAATTATATCACATTAATAAGGATTTGTCACTACTTTTTAAAAAGTTAATAATATTTTGTTGAAAATGCACAACTGGTAATATATGTAAAGACGATAATAAATAAAATAGTTGACCCTTTATTTCATTTTCCTTCTTAAAATCAGCATTATTACCGTTATAGCTACAAGTACAACCGCGGTAAATATGCCATTGATCAGTATATCAAGATACCATGGCGCCGAGCGCAGCGCGTAAAGACCGGGGTGCGCGTTATAATCATATACGATGTACAGGCTTCCGCCTATGAATATGCCTAAGAATACAAAGAAAGCTATCTTTAATGTTTTATATAATCTTTCCATGATGATCTCCTTTCGTTTTTCACTGTTATTTAGATATAGCGCATAGCGGCGCGGTAGTCGGACGGAGAGAGTCCCTCCTTTTTCTTAAAGCATTTTGAAAAGTAGAACGCGTCGCAAAAGCCGGCTTGTTCAGCTATATGGGCGATAGTCATATCAGAACCTATAAGCATTTCTTTCGCGGCAAAAAGTCTGCGTTCCATTATAAATTCGTTTAGACTTTTTCCGGCGGACTGTCTGAATATCTTTCCGAAGTATCTCGGTGAAAAGCCGTATTTTTCAGCGAGCGACGACTCGCTTATATTGAGCGCGTAATTTTCTTTGATGAATTCAACAGCGCGCGCTATTGCGGGGTGCATCGGCTCTCTTTTCTGCTTTTCATTTGCGGAGCATATGAGCGCTGATATTATTTCCAAAAACGCGGCTTTAGCTAATAGCTGTGAGGCGGGGGACGCGCTCACAAATGCGCGGTAGCATTTTTCGAAGAGAGGCGCAAATATAGCGTATTCAAGCTCTTTTATATGCGGCGAAAGCGTGAGATCTTCGGGAGAGGGAACGGGGCGGCTTTTTAGGATAGCCTCCTTTTCCACATGGTCGGCAGACAGCACTGAGTGCATATAAAATTCTTCGGCAGTGAAGTCGTATGTTTTATCCTGAGCAAACCAGTCAAAATGTATGCAGTGAGTTCGCAGTCTGTCTTTCTCCGTAACGATAATATTATTTTTAACGTTAGGACTGAGGTAAAAAAGATCGCCCTTTTTCAGTTCATATCTTTTACCGCTATAATTCATAATAACGCTGCCCGACATTATGAACATAAATTCATAATCGTATATGATTCTCTCATGCTCCGTATAATCATAAGACGGAGAGTAGTTGTTCACATATCGTATAAACGGATCTATTTCTGCTGCTTTCATATTTATGACCATTAATTCCTTTCACAAAACCAAGTTTGAATTAAAACCGTTCAGATCGTGAGAGAGCGTGAACGAGGCTGTACTTTGTGTACGCGAGCGAGCGCTCCCGTGCGAGATGGGCGGTTTTTATTCAAACTTTCATGTCACCTCATAATCATTATATACTGCGCAATAAAAAAAGTCAATAAAATCAGTGTACATTTTTACATGTATCATACATTATT
>CALXSW010000009.1 GCA_944391255.1 uncultured Clostridia bacterium
ACAACATAACAACTATCGCCTTTCAAAATTCAATATCATGCAACCTTTAAAAGCCTTGGACGCCCGTCATATCGCCCAATATGCTCAGGTTTTCAGAGATTGCCATAAGTAGTAGTTATATATTGAGGATCAGATCCTTTATTTTCTCAACCGATCCCTCAAAATCAAGCGCCGTTGTATCTACCGCAACAGCGTCAGCCGCCTGTCTGAGCGGCGATACGGCTCTCGTCATATCATTGTGATCCCGCTCTATGACGTCAGCCTTTATTTCATCAAGCGTGCATTCTATGCCTTTTTCTTTGTTCTGTATATATCTTCGCTCCGCTCTCGCGTCCACGCTTGCCGTCAGATAGATTTTAAGCTCCGCATTAGGCAGCACAGTCGTTCCTATATCGCGTCCGTCCATTATGACTCCGCCTTTTTCTGCCATTTGCTTCTGCAGCTTTACAAGTCTTTCACGCACAGCCGGTATAGCCGCTACGGCAGACGCCGCCATCGACGCATCGCTTTCGCGTATCCGCTCCGATACGTCCTCGCCGTTTAAAAACATTCTCTGCTCATTTTCCTCATACCGTATCTCTATATGTATCTCCGGCAGAGATCCTATAAGCTTTTCCTGCTCAGACGCGATATCTATATTATTTTTAAGAGCATATACCCCGACCGTTCTGTACATAGCGCCGGTGTCTATATATATATACCCCAGATCGTTTGCAACTCTCTTAGCTATAGAGCTTTTTCCGGCGCCTGCCGGTCCGTCTATCGCTACTGATATCTTTTTTGACGCAAGATCAGGTCTCAGCCTTGACGCTCCTCTCATATATGCATGAACGATATCACGCTTTGAGCGCTCCGTTTCAGCATGCGCCATAACGCGTATGCACATCGGAAGCGCGCCGTCTATATCAGGAGCCGCCATATCAAGCAGCGGAACATCTGTTATTCCAAGCTTTCTCACTGCGGCAGCCGGAAACACTGCCGTGATATCAGGCGTAACAGTAAATATCATATCTGTAACATCATCAGCCGTAAGTCCGTTTTTTTCCATTATCTCGCTTATCATTTCTGTTACGGCGCTGAATATTTCCTCTTTTTCATTTTTTTCAACTGTCGTCGCGCCGCGAATAGCTCTTATCATCTTCTCACTCCCCCATTATACAGCTCTATGACCAAGGCCGATCACCACATCGTTAAGATTCAGCAGACCAAGCGCGAAGAACAAGCATACGCTCAAATGCTGTCCGCTCCTTGCCACGCCTATTTTTCCGCCCATATTCAGTCCTGTGCATTTATTCAATATCTGCTGTATAGCCTCGTGAGCCGCGCCCGCGACTGCGCCCTCTTCCGCATGGGAATCGCCTATAACTCCCTCTCGCTTAGCTGCCACGACCGCTCTTTCAAGTATTATCCTCACAACGTTATTAAAATCACTTCCGAAGTCTACCGCAGCCGCCTTTATCCCCTTGCGGCCAAGCTCCTCCTTCAGTTTCAATTCTTCCTCTCTCGTGTCTGTCATAGCGATCCTCACCGCCGCCTTACAGACAGTTTTACTGTTATTTTCCAATTCTGTCGTTTCCTTTCCTGCGTTTCCGCCGTCATTTTTATTGCAGGAGTCCGGCGAGATATCCCGTAGACCACGCCGCCTGCAAATTAAATCCGCCCGTATACGCGTCAATATCTATTATTTCGCCCGCGAAATACAAATTTCTGACCAGTTTTGACTCCATTGTAGATGAGTTTATCTCGCTCGTTTTAACGCCTCCTGACGTTATTATAGCCTCCTCAATAGGTCTGAATCCCGTGACCGTTAGCTTTACGCCCTTTATCGCTTCAACTAACGCTCTACGCTCCGCTTTTGTTATCTCGCATGCGCTCTTGTGCGCGTCAACGCCCGATATATCTATTATAACAGGAATTATTGATTTTGGCAATAGCTCGTCCAAAGAATTTATCAGATGCTTTTTGTTGTTTTTGTGAAGATCCCTTATAAGCCTTGCGTCAAGCTGCTCATCGCTTAAAGCCGGTTTAAGGTCGATCTTCAACGTGCATCCGCTCTTTATATACTTCTTTATATGCGCTGACAGCGATAAAATTATAGGGCCTGAAACGCCGAAATGAGTAAACAACATCTCGCCGAACATATCATGTATCTTTTTTCCGCCGCTGCTATACGCGGTCACACTGACGTTTCTAAGCGACAGCCCCATAACATCTCTGCACCATTCTTCTTTTATCGTTATCGGCACGAGAGACGGCGTCGGATCTATTATAGTGTGTCCAACGCTCTTCGCCAGCTTATAACCGTATCCGTCAGATCCCGTGACAGGATAGCTCGCTCCGCCAGTGCATAATATTACCTTGTCACCTCTTACAGCGCCCTTTGTCGTAACAACTCCCTGTATCTCACCATTTTCAGTGATAAGCTCCTTTACAGACGCTCGCATAAGTCTGACATTCGGCTTCAGCGCATACTTTCTAAGCGCCGCCACAACATCTCGCGCATCGTCTGAAACAGGGAATACTCTGTTTCCGCGCTCAACTTTTGTTTTTACTCCATATTCCTCAAGCAGCGCCACAATATCATCATTTGTGAAAGTATAGAGCGCGGAATAGAGAAATTTTCCGTTTGTCGGAAACATCGATATCATATCTTCAATATCGCAGGCGTTTGTAATATTACACCTGCCCTTTCCCGTTATTCTGACCTTTCTGCCCACATGCTCGTTTTTCTCTATGAGTATAACTTTATCAGCGCGCTCTGCCGCTGTTCCGGCGGCTATAAGCCCAGCCGCGCCGGCACCGCATATAATAACTGTCATATCATCTTACCCTCCATTGTTCTGTATCATTGATAAGATCCGCGGCACACGGCATCACCGTCTGCTTTAATTTTGAGCCGGTTATAAGACTCTCCTTCTTAAAGCATATCGGCGCGAACGGAGATTGTTCTCTGACCTTTTCGTAAAGTTCTATCGCGACAGCCTTTTTCTCCTCATCTGTCGTTACTGTGCCCATCTGCGCCAACAGCAGATCCACCTCTTCATTAGAGAATTTAAAATAATTTTCTCCCGATTTTGTCATCTCTGATATATCACAATTTGCGAGAAGCTCTGTTTCACCTATGAACATATCGTAGCTGCCGGCTGATATCCGGCTCTGATACGTCGCGTAATCCACCTCGCTGACACGCGCCCTTATCCCGAACGAGATCAGCTTATCGCATATATCCTCAGCTATCTTCACTCTTTCCTCGCTCTCGCTGTTCACAAGTATCTCCGGTGTAAAATACAGCATCATTTTACCGTCAAACGTGTTATACATCGAATCGTTTGAATCATGCTTCCAGCCTGCCTGCTCAAGCAATATCTCCGCCTCGCTGTTATCACTCTTAAGATGCTTTCTCGTATCAAAATAAAGCCATGATGACGGATTTAATGCGTAGTCGGCAGATACGCCGCGGCTGTAAAGATAATGCGTAACGATATCATCTCTGTTTATCATGCACGATATTGCTCTTCTTGTGCGGCTGTCTGAAAGCGCCTGATCCTCTGTGTTAAATCCTATATAGATCATTCTGTTTGTTACGGTATCATTAATTTTCGCGTTTGATCTCGGCATATAAGTAGACATATCTATAACATCAGTTGTAGCGATATCTATTTCATTCGCGTAAAACAAAGTCCTGAACTTATCCACACTATCCACCCGAATTATGTTAACCGCATCAAGTGACGCCCTGCCGCCATGGTACTGCTCATACGCTTCAAGACGATATTCGTCCCCCGCTTTTTCCGATACCATTTTAAACGGGCCTGTTCCTATAGGCACAAAAAAAGCTTTATCGCCTTCGCCTTCGGTTTTTCCTCTTACTATCGGAAATACCATAAGCGCGTCAGGCTCCGCCACAGGTCTTGAAAACCTTATCTCCACAGAATATGGATCTGTCGATTTTACAGACTCTATCCGCGATACATAACGGCTGTAATTATTTTCAGATGACTTCATGCTGTTTATCGCGCTGACCACGTCAGACGCTGTAAATTCCTTTCCGTCGTGCCACATCACACCCTGCTTAAGATTTACAGTATACGTAAGTCCGTCAGCTGACAGGCTGCTGCTTTGTGCAAGCTCTGCCACCGGCTTCATCGACTGGTCAACAGTATAAAGCGATCCATAAATAAATGAGCATACGTTTTCAACTGTAGGTGATTTTGTTTTAAGCGGATCAAAAACATCAAGATCCATTACACCCACTGTTATATCGTTTGACACCTCCGCCGCCTCTGCCATCTGAGTTGCCTGTTCAGTCTGTTCCGGCTGCTGCGAAGCTTGATCGCCGCCTCCGAACACGCTCCCCAGATCTGAAAATGAACACGCGCTCGCCGCCGCGCATACGGCTGCCGCTGCAATAACTGACAATATTTTTCTCATCTATCATCCTGCTTTCTTATCTTACTTATTATAGCTCCATGAGTGCCGCGGTTTCCGTTTGAAGCTCTGTGTGAATATAGACTTTCGCACTCACAATATGTGCATATTCCCGAATCATCTATATTTTCCCTTTTTACTCCAACGTCCATAAGAGATCTTATTATCGACTGCTGCATATCCACATGGTATTTTTCACCGAATTTCTTTGCGGCGTCGCAGCCAAACTCATTTATAAACTGTTCTGCCACTTCATCGCCTACCTCAAAATGATCAATTCTGATAGATGGGCCTATCGCCGCTATAATATCTCCCGTGTCACCGCCATAATCTGCCGTAAGCTTTACTGCCGCCTTTGCCGCTATCCTCTTTACTGTCCCTTTCCACCCAGAATGGACTGACGCTACAGCTCCTGTGTTTACGTTTACCATAAGTATCGGTACACAATCAGCATAATGAGTTACAAGCGCTGTGTCATATTCATTCGTCACAAGTCCATCGGCGCTTTTAAATCTGTTATCTCGCCAGATGCCGTTTCCTCTGTCCTCAGCTGACGCGTTAAGAACATTGTCCTCATGCACCTGACACGACAAAACAAGCGACTGCGGCGATATACCGATCGCCTCAGCCGCCAGTCTGTAATTTTCAAGAACATTTTCACGACTGTCATCGCAGTTAAAACGCAGATTAAGGCTGCTATAGCAGCCGCTGCTCACACCTCCTGCACGAGTCGTAAAACCATGTCTGACAAGTCCTGTATTCTCTATCTTGTCAGATATATAATACCGCACCCCATTTGGCGCCGTTACAAGCTTAAACATTCCTTTATCACCCTTTATCTCTCTTAGTCCTAAAATAATTATAAACATTTTCCGCGGATCTCAGATCCATGCTCTCTGTGTCGGCAAGATCCTCGACCTCCGCGCTTTTTATATTTTCTATATTCCCGTATTTCGTCATCAGCGCTATGCGCCTTTTTTCACCTATACCCGGTATTTTGTCAAGCTCAGACTCTATTCTTTCATGCAGCTTTCTGAAATATGTTATAGCCGTGTCATGGACCTCGTCCTGAATACGCGTGATGAGCTTAAACACAGGGCTTTGAGGTCCGATCTCCACCTCGCCGTTTTTTCCTATAAGACCGTTCGTTCTGTGCCTTGAATTCTTTACCATGCCGAACAGCGGCGTATCGTTATCGATAAGCTCCATGACCTCTGATATTGCGTTAAGGTGTCCCTTTCCGCCGTCAAGAAGTATAAGATCGGGATATGGAAGAAATTTCGCGTCCCTTATATTAAGCTCCCCGTTTTCTACCTGCATTTCCTCCTCAAGTCCATGCCTGAACCGCCTGTAGATCACCTCGCGCATTGACGCGTAATCGTCAGCGCCATCTACCGTCTTTATTTTAAAACGTCTGTATTTTCTCTTTGCCGGTCTGCCATATTCAAAAACGACCATCGCCGCCACGTTATCCGCACCCTGTATATTTGATATATCATACGCCTCTATCCTGTTCGGTATATTGTCCAGCTCAAGAAGATCGCGCATTTTTTCAAGCACGCCGCTCTTTTCCTTTTCCTTTAACAACTGTAGTTTATGGTTATCAAGCGCCTTTTGCGCGTTGCTCTTTACCATTGCCACAAGCTCTGTCTTCTCGCCGCGCTTGGGATTAGTTATCCTCACCTTTCTGTTTTTAAGCTCTCTCAGCCATTCGGCGATGACCTCGCTGTCTGATATCTCCGTTTCAGTTATTATCTCATTCGGTATAAAATCACAGTCGGCGTAAAACTGCTTTATAAAGTCGGAAAGCATATCGCTCGTTTCCTCATTTCTCGCGTTCTCGATCTTATAGTATTCTCTTCCAATTATCGATCCTCCGCGTATAAAGAAAACCTCTATAAATGCGATATCTCCGTCCTGAGCCGATGCTATTACGTCCACGTCATCATCTTTTTTCGTATTGATGATCTTCTGCCTGTCTACGACCTCTTTTATAGAGTTTATTTTATCTCTGCAAGCCGCCGCCTTTTCATACTGCATTTTTTTTGACGCTTCATACATTTCCTCGGTAAGCTCATCTATCAGCTCCTTATGCTTTCCCTCAAGGAACCTGCATATCTCAAAAAAGACATGCCTATATTCCTCCTTGCTCACCTTTCCCGTGCAGGGCGCAAAACACGCGTTTATATGATAATTCTGACACGGTCTGCCCTTTCGTATATCCTGCGGGAATTTTCTTGAACACGTCGGCGGCTTGAAAAGCTTTCGTATTATCTCAAGCGTGTTTTTTATTGTGCCTTTTCCCATATACGGACCATAATATTTTGCTCCGTCACGCGCCATTCGCCTGACTGACATAACGCGCGGATACGGCTCGTTTATAGACACCTTTATATACGGATACTGCTTATCATCCTTCAGAAGTATATTGTATTTAGGTCTGTACTTCTTTATGAGATTACATTCAAGAGCCAGAGCCTCGCGTTCCGTATCTGTTATTATATACTCAAAATACGCCACATTTTTTACCATTGCCAAGACCTTTGGCGTGTGGTTTGAGTTTTTTCTGAAATACTGCGTTACCCTGTTTTTCAGAATCTTAGCCTTACCAACATATATCACCTCATCATCAGCGTTATGCATCAGATAAACTCCGGGACGCTCCGGCAGATTTTTAATTTCTTCCTCAAAATCGAACACTTTCCGACAGCTCCTTTCGTCTTTCATGATAATATCAGGCTTTTTTCCGAGTTAAGCGGTACATTTTATCAGAATACCGCTAAAAAAATACCCAAAAAGCCGCAACTAAAGTTGCGGCTTTTTTCTTTTTTTGATCAACTGAATTACTCAGTGAAATTTGACTCGATGATACCTACAAGAGTATCTACTGCGTCATTTTCATCGCTGCCATCAGCAATGATAGTTATTGCTGTACCCTTAACTATGCCTAAAGACAAAACGCCGAGCAAGCTCTTCGCATTTACTCTTCTTTCGTCCTTTTCAACCCAAATACTTGACTTGAATGTGTTTGCACGCTGAATGAAAAATGTTGCCGGTCTTGCGTGAAGTCCTACTGAATTGTTCACTGTTACTTCTTTTGAAACCATTGTAACGCCCCCTGGATCATAGATATTTTTTTAGTATACATCAACCCAAATAACACTTTATTTCGTAAACATCAGGCTGATAAACTCATTTTCTCTACATATAGAATAACCTAAATTAACAAAAACGTCAATGTTTTTTTGTTAATTTGTTTAATTTTCATCTGAATTTACAAAATCATCCTCGATTTTTTCTTCATTTTCGGGAATTTCCACAATAACGTGTTCTTTCTCGCTCGGGTTTAAAGCTTCCCTTACCTGCTTTTCTATCATAGCCATAAAATCAGGATTTTCTTTCATATATTTCCTTGTATTGTCACGTCCCTGACCGAGTTTCATTCCGTCATAGCTGAACCATGCGCCTGATTTCTTTATTATATCAAGCTGAACGGCACAGTCGAGAATATTACCCTCTGATGAGATACCCTCGCCATACATGATATCAAATTCTGCCTCTTTAAACGGCGGCGCGACCTTATTCTTAACTACCTTTACTCTCGTATGGTTTCCTATTACCTCGCTGCCGTTCTTTATCTGCTCCTGACGGCGCACATCAAGACGAACAGACGCGAAGAACTTCAAAGCGCGTCCGCCCGGCGTAGTCTCCGGATTTCCGTACATGACGCCGACCTTTTCTCTTATCTGGTTTATGAATATAACAACTGTGCCCGACTTTGATATTATAGCCGTCAGCTTTCTCAAAGCCTGCGACATAAGACGCGCAAGCAATCCGACATGAAGATCGCCCATTTCGCCCTCTATTTCCGCCTTAGGAACGAGCGCCGCAACAGAGTCTATTACTATTACGTCCAAAGCTCCTGAACGCACAAGCGCCTCGCATATATCAAGAGCCTGTTCGCCTGTGTCAGGCTGAGCCACTATCAGGTTATCTATATCAACGCCAAGCTTTTTAGCGTATACAGGGTCAAGAGCGTGCTCCGCATCGATAAACGCCGCCTCACCGCCGCGTTTTTGTGCCTCTGCGACCACGTGGAGCGCGACTGTTGTTTTACCTGATGATTCAGGTCCGTATATTTCTATTATCCTGCCGCGCGGCATACCTCCGACACCGAGAGCCATATCAAGCGTCAATGAGCCTGTAGGTATAGCGTCAACGCTCGACACATGGGTGTCGCCCAGCTTCATTATCGAGCCCGATCCATATTCTTTTTCTATAAACTTGAACACCGATTCAATAGCTTTTTTCTTATCTTCATTCTGAAGACGCTCCACCGGTGATTTTGTCTGCTTTTCTGACTTTGCCATAAATCATACCCTCCAAAAATCGAACATTTGTTCGTTATAGATGTATTATATATTATATATCCTCATTTGTCAATATGTTTTTTAAATAAATAATATTTATACATCACCTATTGCTGATCATCTTCCGCCGAGTCTGATAGTTCTTCCTCATCTGATCCATCATTCTCGTTCTCATCATTTATATCAGTTTCTTCATCATCTTCAGTCCATGTTCCGTTATTTATCTTATCATAGACCGTTTCGACCGGAGTTTCCTTGAACACCCTCGCAAGAGTCGTATAATCATAATCATACTCCAGATCTTCTCCGCTCAACAAAGCATACTGCATATTGTAATAATCGACCTCCGGCCCTTCCCATGTATACGTATGGAAATATCCGCTCGTGTCATAATATCCGAGTTGATTAAGCTGAGGCATCTTCCACCTCATCGAGTCAAGATACTGCTGAACGCGGCTCTTAGGCAGACCGGCAGCTTCCATCAATATATTTGAAAGATAACACGGGCTTGTGTGTATCTCTCCCTCTGCGTCTATTATATCGTAATTCGCCCATATAACAAACGGAACAATATACCTTTTCTGCGTCATGTCATATCCGAGATCATCAAGCGATGTGCCGTACAGCTCCTCATAAAATTCGCGCTCAACATTCGGCTGATGATCCCCGAACATCAGAACCATCACCGGCTCATCATACATCTTCAGAGCTTCTATAAAATATTCAAAAGCCTCATCTGATTCCTTTATGAGTGAGAGATACTGCTCAGCCTGCGGATATTCACCGTTAAATCCCTCAAGCTTTATATCTCCCTCATAAGCCGTGTCAGTATATCCGCCGTGATTCTGTATCGTTATGTCAAACACGAACTTTCTCTCCGAAGGATCTTTCTCATAGAACATATTCAAAAGCGCGTCATAATTCGATTTATCGCTTATATAATTTCTTATATATTCAGGATATTCAGAATATTCGGTAAAGTTTTCAAGGCTTATAAACTCGTCAAAGCCAAGATAATCATACACCAATTTTCTGTTCCAGCCGTTACCATAAAACGGATGCATCGCCGTTGTCGTATATCCGAGCTGCTTCATATGCGTGTTCAGCGTATACGGAAGCTTATTGAATATCATCTGCAAATACGGCGTTGAACGCGCTGAAAGAAGAGCCGTTGACATATTTGTGAGGAAATCATACTCTGTATTACATGTATATCCCCCAAGAGGCGTGACAAAAAGATCGCCCTTTATAACGTTCTCATCAAGCGATTTGTAATACGGCATAAACTCCTCATTAGTTTCAAAATCGTTTATCACCCTTAAATCTGAAAAGCTCTCATTCATTATAACGATAATATTAGGCAGCTCCTGACCTTTTATCTCATCTACCGTATATGCTGTCAAAAGCTCGTTCAAACGCTCCGGATCATAGTCATCGCGCTGCTCAAATCCCATTTTTGTGGAATTTACATAGAAGCTAAGCGCCGATCCATATACAAGATTGGCGTAATACTGATCGTATTCGGAAACATCAAGCTCCGAATAATCGTGCAGCACTATTCCGCCTGTGACCGCCGCAAGACATGCCGCGCCAACCGCGCGCATCGCGATACGCCGTCTGGGGAATTCAAGCTTCAATGGATACTGTATCGCCACAAGCAGCAGCGCGGCGGTAAATACAGTTGCTGTGACCATCTGATATTTAAGCTCAAACGTGTATTCAGACGCTACGTTCATAGCTGTCTGCATAGCGTACAGGTCAGACGGTGAAAGCGATGTTCCGCGAAATGAATATATTATAAAGCTTATGGCGTTAAACGCGTACGAGCAAGCTATAGACACTATTGCCGATACGCGCATGCTTCCCGAAATTATAAGTCCTATCATGGCAAACCCGAGATAGAACAGCACGTTCATAAAATATATCAGCGCGCCCGAATCAAATCCATCCGAAAAAATGACTGATATCTGCATTGAGCCTATTATGGAAATGACATAGGCAGCGGCTCCGAGTATTTTCTGTTTCTTTCCCTTTAAGTTCAGTCTGAATGTTCCGAAAATAAATATAAATGCTGCGGAAACAAGAGCTGTGATGAAATATCCGGTCCTGAACGACTTCACGTCAGTATATACCGTATACAGCTTTGTATTCAGCAGCACAAAAACTATGCAGAACACAGACAAGAACAGCGAAATAATAAACTTTGGCAAACTATTTTTCTTAATCATTCTTATCTCCAAGCAACTTAATAAATTTAATCACATCTTTTATTGTAGCACAAAGTTTATTATTTTTCAAGCAGTAATTTGTTAACTTTTACACGATGCTTTATTTATCATACTCGCCTGATATGCCGCGCCGAATCCGTTATCTATATTTACTACGCTTACGCCGCTCGCGCATGAATTGAGCATAGACAAAAGCGCCGCTAAACCGCCGAATGACGCGCCATAGCCAACGCTTGTAGGCACCGCTATCACAGGGCAGTCAGACAATCCGCCTATGACGCTCGCCAACGCGCCTTCCATTCCCGCTATCGCGACGACCGCGTTTGCCTGCATTATCTCATCACTATATGAAAGCAGACGGTGAATGCCCGACACGCCCACATCATATAGCCGCACCACATTGTTGCCAAGAAATTCCGCCGTTACAGCCGCTTCCTCAGCAACAGGTATATCACTTGTTCCGCCCGTTGCTATAACTATCTTTCCGACACGCTCATCAGGGAATCCTCCGCATATCCCCATCCTCGCATCTGCAAAATACTGCATATCTATTTCTTTTCGTATAAGCTCCGCGCTGTCCTTCGATATTCTCGTTATCAGAATGCGCCCGCATCCCTCTTTCATCATCGCGCGGCATATCCCTATTATCTGATCAGTCGTTTTTCCCGCGCCGTATATGACCTCTGAACAGCCCTGCCGTATCTGCCGATGAAAATCAGGCTTTGCGTACCCTATATCCGCAAACGGCCTCAGTTTTAATTTCAGCAGCGCATCATTTACAGACATACTGCCGCTCGCCACATCATTTAATATTTTTTCAGCCTCTGTCATAATTTACCTCATAATTTTTTTTATATTTTTTATTAAAACACTTGCAATTTCAAAAAAAATATGCTATTATATGTATAGCATTGTTTGTAATACGTGCTATATTCATATAAAAATGGTCACCAAGAAGCTGTGGTGACTATTTTTATATGAATTTTTTTGTGCCGCAAATTCTCTGGACTTTAGAAAAATAGCGCAGAGCGGACGAGTGCCTTACACTGCTTTGTTATTGCGCTTTATCCGGTCTGTGCTTTTTCTAAAGTCCCTCTGTTTTTTATAGCATTTTCTTTAAATATTTTCCCGTGTATGAATTTTCCGCTTCCGCTATCTGTTCAGGTGTTCCCTGCGCGACAACTGTTCCGCCGCCGTCTCCGCCTTCCGGGCCGAGATCTATTATATGATCGGCTGTCTTTATTACGTCAAGATTATGCTCTATAACAACGACGGTGTTTCCGCCCTCTACAAGCTTATCAAGAACCTTTGTGAGCTTATGCACATCGGCTGAATGAAGTCCTGTTGTAGGCTCGTCAAGTATATATATAGTTCTTCCTGTTGACCGCTTTGAAAGCTCTGTCGCAAGCTTAACTCGCTGAGCCTCACCGCCGGAGAGCGTGGTCGAGCTTTGTCCGAGCTTTATATAGCCGAGTCCGACTTCCTGCATTGTTTCAAGTCTTCTCTTTATCTTAGGGATATTTTCAAAAAATACTACAGCCTCATCTATAGTCATTTCAAGCACATCATATATGTTCTTGTTTTTATATCTGACCTCAAGAGTTTCTCTGTTATACCTCTTTCCCTTGCAGACCTCGCACGGCACATATATATCAGAAAGGAAATTCATCTCGATCTTTACGATACCGTCACCGGTGCAGGCCTCGCATCTTCCGCCCTTTACATTAAAGCTGAATCTGCTCGACCTGTATCCGCGTATCTTTGCCTCGTTAGTCTGGGCGAACACCTCGCGGATATCATTAAACAGATTTGTGTATGTCGCTGGATTTGACCGCGGCGTTCTGCCTATAGGGCTTTGGTCTATCGCGATGATCTTGTCAAGCGCTTCTGTTCCCTCTATAGACTTGTGCGCGCCCGGATGAGTGTTCGCCTTGTTCAGCACATGAGCGAGCTTTTTATATAATATCTCGTTTACAAGCGTGCTCTTGCCGGAACCTGATACGCCCGTCACACACGTCAGGACACCGATCGGGAATTTCACATTTATATTTTTCAGATTGTTTTCACGCGCGCCCTTTACAGTAAGCCAGCCTGCCGGCTCTCTTCTTTTTTCCGGTACCTCTATCTTAAGCTCTCCGCTCAAATACTTTCCCGTGAGTGAGCGCGGACACTTCATAAGCTCCTGCGCCGTTCCCGCTCCTACTACTTCTCCGCCGTTTATTCCGGCTTCCGGCCCGATATCTACGATATAGTCAGCAGCGTACATTGTGTCGGTGTCATGCTCAACGACTATTACAGTATTTCCAAGATCTCTCAAATGAATGAGCGTGCCTATCAGCCTGTCATTATCTCGCTGATGAAGTCCTATGCTCGGCTCGTCAAGTATATATAGCACTCCTGTAAGTCCGGAGCCTATCTGTGTCGCAAGACGTATTCTCTGCGCCTCGCCGCCCGAAAGCGTTCCGGCTGACCGCGAAAGAGTAAGATAATCAAGACCTACGTCCACAAGGAATTTAAGACGCGACTTTATCTCCTTTATGACCTGATCAGCTATTATCATTTCACGCTCTGTAAGATTCAGTCCGTTTACAAACTCCATAGCCGCGCGTATAGGCATACATGTAAATTCATATATATTCTTTCCGCCCACCGTTACAGCGAGTATCTCGTCATTTAAACGCGCACCCTTGCACTTAGGGCATTTCGTGTCATTCATATACCTGCTTATGTCGCTGCGCGCATATTCCGACGTTGGCTTGTCATAACGGCGCTGTAAATTTGTTATAACTCCCTCAAACGGCATCTCATATGAACCGCTGCCGTATGCGCGGTTATATTTCATTTTAAGCTTTCTTTCACCCGTGCCGTAAAGAACAGCGTTTTTTGCCTCCTCAGGTATATCCTTATAAGGCGTGTTTATATCAAATCCGTATTCTTCCGCTATTGCGGAATATGCCATATACGCCATGCTTTCCGGATCGTCATAGCTGTTCCAGCCGCTGCATCGTATCGCCCCGCCTATAAGGCTCGCGTCCTGATCTACAACAACAAGGTCAGGATCTATTTTCATAAGCACTCCCAAACCGTCACAATGCGGACACGCTCCATATGGATTATTAAACGAGAAAAGACGCGGCGAAAGCTCTTGCAGACTTATTCCGCAGTCGTCACAGGCGTAATTCTGTGAAAAGCGCATAGGCTCCCCGCCTATAACGTCAACCATAACTATATCGCCAGTCAGTTTCAGAGCCGTTTCCACAGAATCGGCTATTCTCTGCTTTATATCCGGCTTTATAGATATTCTGTCTATTATTATCTCTATATTATGCTTTTGCGTTTTCTTAAGCTCCGGCGGCTCTGTCAGATCATATACCTCTCCGTCTACCCTCGCTCTTACATATCCGTTTTTACGCGCGTTTTCAAATACGTTTTTATGCTCGCCCTTCTTTGCCTTTATAACAGGCGCGAGTATCTGTATTCTTGTCCGCTCCGGCAGTGCGGCTATCTTGTCAACTATTTGGTCGACCGTCTGCTTTTTTACCTCTTTTCCGCATTTCGGACAGTGAGGTATCCCGACTCTCGCGTACAGAAGTCTTAGGTAGTCATATATCTCTGTAACCGTTCCCACTGTTGAGCGCGGATTCTTTGATGTCGTTTTCTGATCAATGCTTATAGCCGGCGACAGTCCGCCGATATAATCGACATCAGGCTTATCCATCTGTCCGAGAAACATTCTCGCGTACGATGACAGCGATTCTATATATCGTCTTTGCCCTTCAGCGTATATCGTATCAAAAGCCAATGAGCTCTTTCCGGAGCCTGAAAGTCCAGTAAGCACCACCAGCTTGTCGCGCGGTATCTCGAGAGATATATTTTTAAGATTATGAACTCTTGCTCCCTCTATTACGATCTTATCATTCATTATATTTCCTCTTTCACATTGTATAGTATGAACCTGTGTCCTTGCGTCTTTCAAATAGTATAGCCTTCGCTATAGCCCTGAACTCAACGTCATGCTGCATCGCCTGTTCAAACGCAACCGCCACATTATCATCGACCGAGTATATCAGCTCCGCATTCTGCACTATCTTCCATCTGTCATACTCGTCAAATTCGCGTATGTCAACAAGTTCTGTTTTTATTCCGGTCATCTCATATATTTCATTTTCTGTATCTCTCAATATGTTTACATCCATATTTCCGTCACAGAACACTATAAACTCTATTATCTCCTCTTCAAACATATATATCACCGGAGTAAGAACACGCTCTGTTATTTTTTCTACCATATATGCGAGAATATTTTCCTCTATCATAGCAGCTCCTTCTCCATTCTGCGTATAGCGTCTCTGTACTCTGCCGCCTTTTCAAATTCAAGCTTTTCTGC
>CALXSW010000010.1 GCA_944391255.1 uncultured Clostridia bacterium
TGAGGAGGGCGTAAATCATGGCATTATTTGAAAGTTATGAAAGAAGAATAGATCAGATCAACGCCGAGCTTGCAAAGCACGGTATTTCCTCAATCGAGGAAGCCAAGGCTATATGCGACGAAAAGGGCGTTGACGCTGATAATATTACAAAGGGCATTCAGCCTATCTGCTTTGAGAACGCTTGCTGGGCATATACAGTAGGCGCTGCTATAGCTATAAAGGACGGCGTTAAGACAGCTGCTGAGGCTGCTGAGAAGATCGGCTTGGGACTTCAGTCATTCTGTATCCCGGGTTCGGTTGCTGACGACCGTAAGGTTGGTTTGGGTCACGGAAACCTCGGCGCAATGCTTCTCCGTGATGAGACAAAATGTTTTGCATTCCTCGCGGGTCACGAGTCGTTCGCTGCCGCTGAGGGTGCTATAGGTCTTGCTAACAGCGCTAACAAGGCTCGTAAGGAACCGCTCCGCGTTATCCTTAACGGTCTCGGCAAGGACGCTGCCAAGATCATTTCAAGAATCAACGGCTTTACATATGTTCAGACAAAGTTCGATTACTACACAGGCAAGCTTGATGTAGTTGAGGAAATTCCATATTCCACAGGCGAGAGAGCAAAGGTTCGCTGCTACGGCGCTGACGATGTAAGAGAAGGTGTTGCTATCATGCACAAGGAAGGCGTTGACGTTTCTATAACAGGTAACTCAACCAACCCGACAAGATTCCAGCATCCTGTTGCAGGTACATACAAGAAGGAATGTATCGAGCAGGGTAAGAAGTACTTCTCAGTTGCATCAGGCGGCGGTACAGGTAGAACACTTCATCCTGATAACATGGCTGCAGGTCCTGCTTCATACGGTATGACAGATACAATGGGCAGAATGCACTCAGACGCTCAGTTCGCAGGTTCTTCATCAGTTCCGGCTCACGTTGAAATGATGGGACTTATCGGCGCAGGTAACAACCCGATGGTTGGTATGACTGTTGCAGTCGCAGTTGCTATCGAAGAAGCAATGAAGGGTTAATTTAAGGTCGGTTTGTTATATAAAAGGCTTTAAGTAATGAATATCAGATCAGGCGCATTATTTTGAGATGATCATTATGATGTGCCTGTTTTTTTATGAAAATATCAAAAAACCTATGAAAAATTAATGACAGTGACATGAAGTGAAAAAGAACCAATCGGAGAGATGTCAGCGCAGCCGATAAAATAACTCTGTAGTTATATTGGATAATATATTTACTCTGGCTAATATCAGATAGTCGTAAACAGGATCCATACCGTAAGTTTATTATACATGCCCAGATACAAAAAATCATGTCAATATTAAAAAATATGTTGTTCGTGCAAAAAACATGTTGTTTGTGAAATCTTATTGAATATAGATAAGTTTTATGATATAATATGATCACAGCTAAGAAATCGTAACACACAGCTGTAAAGGGATGGTGTATGTATCGGAGCAGTCCGATTTTATCTAAAAATAAGCCGTGCAGCGGCTTATTTTTATGAAAAAAATAAAATGGCATCTATATTAACATAAAGATACCATTTTGTAGACAGTTTTTTTAACCGAGAATTGCTTTAGCTTTCAGGATAGCGATAGCAGTTTTGCAGTCGTATATTTCATTTTTCATGACTTTTTCATAGAGCGTGTCAAGAGGTACTTTAGAAACATTCAGAAATTCGCCCGGATCGAGATTCTGTCCAACGTATTCAAGCTCTGTGGCGAGATATATCGTGAGCTTTTCCTCGCAGTATCCGGGTGTGGCATAGTATGTTCCCAAAGGTATCAGCTTATCGGTCTTATATCCCGTTTCCTCCTGCAGTTCACGCATTGCCGCTTCATATGGATCCTCATTAAGCTCAAGCTTACCCGCGGGGATCTCCGTCATCATTGATTTTGCGGCTATTCTGTACTGGCTTACCATGAAAACTTCACGCTCAGGAGTTACAGCTATAACTCCGACTCCGCCATGATGTTCGACTATTTCTCTTTTTGTCTTTTTTCCATCTGGAAGAGTCACGCTGTCAACTCTTACCTTTATTATTTTACCATCAAATATTTTTTCGGTATCATATACTTTTTCTTCAAAATCCATTTTTGGCACCTCATAAAGCAATTGTTATATTGTTACCTGTTGACTCATATTTTCTGTATGTAACACCTGTCATATCAAGCATTCGCTTTGCGGCTATATTTGAATCTGTACCGTTATATTTATCAGAAAGATATATAATTTCCTTTATACCGCTCTGTATGATAGATTTTGTGCATTCGTTGCATGGGAATAATGTGGTATAGATGCGCGCGCCGTTTAGGGAAGGAGCCGGGCTGTTGAGTATGGCGTTAAGCTCGGCGTGACATACATAGAAATATTTTGTATCGAGCGGAGCTCCGGTGCGTTTCCACGGCATGACTCTGTCATCACAGCCTATAGGCATACCATTATATCCGAGAGAAAGTATTTTGTTTTCAGAACTTACAATACAGGCGCCGACCTGCGTGTTCTCATCTTTTGAACGCATCGCGCTAAGCTGCGCTATGCCCATGAAATACTCATCCCATGAAAGATAATCTTTGCGCACTGTTTATACCTCCTTTTTATTTTATAAAGACAAGGTGGGGCTTTTGCAGAATAAACAGATCACATGAAGCGAAAAGAACAAAGCAGATAAGTTTTTTCTTCATTATTCACTCTTTTCGCCCGTTCTGTGCTGTTTTGCTAAAGCCTCACCGATAGTGCATACATATATTAACTGTGTGTCAGTTAATAAAAGAGATTCACTCTTGTATTTATCAATACTTCTTTATACCTATATCAGAACGATGGAATTCATCTTTCCATGAGATCTTTGAAACTGCTTCATACGAT
>CALXSW010000011.1 GCA_944391255.1 uncultured Clostridia bacterium
TAAAGGTAATGATATAGTAAATATAGAGGGCGGCTGGGAGAATATATTTACGCTGTTAGATGAGAACTGTATATCATTTGAAGATGAAAAGATGTCTGTCGCTGAATATAAGAAGCTAAAGGAACATTCTAAAAACAAGATATGGCTAAAAGAACAGTCGGTTATAGATATGCCGCGCAGAATAAAGGATAAAGATGAGCTGCGTCTTATAGCTGACGCTGAGAAGCTCGGTGATGACGCGTTTTTGCACGTTTTAAATTATATAAAAACGGGAATGACTGAAAGAGAGGTCGCTCTTGAACTTGAAATATATATGAAGAAACACGGCGCGAGCGGATTGTCATTTGAAACTATAGTGGCATCGGGAATAAGGTCATCTATGCCGCACGGAGTGGCGAGCGACAAGGTCATAGAGCGCGGAGATCTTGTGACAATGGATTTCGGATGCGTCTATAACGGATATTGCTCTGATATGACAAGAACTATCGTTATGGGTGAGGCTGACGAAAAACAGCGCGAGATATACGATATCGTGCTGAAAGCGCAGCTTGAAGCGTTAAATAACATAAAGATAGGAATGAACTGTTCTGACGCTGACAGGATCGCGCGCACTGTGATAACAGACGCGGGATACGGAATGAATTTCGGTCATTCTTTAGGCCACAGTGTGGGGATAGAAATACATGAAAAGCCTCTCTTTTCGCCAAGAAGCGCTGATATATTAGAGGAAGGACACGTTTTGAGCGTTGAGCCGGGTATCTATATAGATGGCTTTGGAGGCGTGAGGATAGAAGATCTCATAGGGGTAATAGATGGGGAAATAGTAAATTTCACATCTTCGCCTAAGGAGCTTATAATAGTATAAATATTTGTTTATATGAATAATGTTATGGCGCGTGATATATTGTTATAGGTATAAAACCGCTAAAATCTTTTCTAAAATGCAAAAAAACACTTGCAATTTATGTAAATATTTGATAGAATAAATATGTATATGAATTCTATAAATAATAAAGATAAAAGCCCCGCACGAAAAAGTACGGGTGGAAAGGAAGTATAAAAGTATGGTAACAGCAGGTGATTTCAGAAACGGTGTAACGTTTGAAATGGATGGCGGAGTTTGGCAGGTAGTTGAATTCCAGCATGTAAAGCCGGGTAAGGGCGCGGCTTTTGTCAGAACAAAGATGAAGAATGTTATAACAGGAAGCGTTGTTGAAAAATCATTCAGACCAACAGAAAAGTTTGAAAACGCTTACGTTGAAAGAAAGGATATGCAGTATTCATACAATGATGGAGATCTGTATTATTTCATGGATCAGGAAACATTTGATATGATCCCTATAGCTATGAGCGAAATAGCAGAGCAGATGAAGTTTGTAAAGGAAGAAATGGTCTGTAAGATCCTTTCATATAAGGGAAAGGTATTCGATGTTGAGCCTCCTACATTCGTTGAGTTGGCTATATCAGAAACAGAGCCTGGATTTGCCGGAAATACAGCAACAGGCGCGACAAAGCCGGCTACACTTGAAACAGGCGCGGTTATTCAGGTCCCGCTTTTTGTTGATGGCTCAGATATCGTAAGAGTAGACACAAGAACAGGCGAATACATGGAGCGTGTAACGAAATAATCAGAGCACGCAAGGTTTTTTATAAGGAGACTGCGTTATGGCTGAGATTTCAAAAAATATGGCATATTTGAAGGGCTTGGCAGAGGGCTTGAAACTCTCTGAAAAGTCAGACGAGGGCAAAGTGATCGAAAAGCTGATAGATGTCCTCGGAGCGGCGGCTGAAAAGATCGATGAGCTTGAAAAGAGTGTTGCGGAGCTTAGCAACGATATGGCTCTTATAGATGATGATATATATGCTCTTTTCGGTGACGTGGATGATCTAAAGGATTCAATAAGCGCTATTGAAGGTGAACCGCCTTTTGAATATGTCGATGATGATGATATGGAACCGTTCTATGACGATGAAGATGAGGGATATGACGAGGACGAGGACGATCTGTTTGATCTGTATGATGAAGACGATGATTTGTTTGAGATCCAGTGTCCTGAATGCGGTGACGATGTAGTCGTTGATTTTGAAATGCTGGACGAGGAAAACAATATAGTTTGTCCGCATTGCCATCAGAAGATCGATCTTATGTTCGATATTCCTGATGAGGATGATGACGACGAACAAGATGAAATAAATGATTGATCATAATAGGGGCTGCAGCAAAATGCACAGACCACATAAAGCAAAAGAACAAAGCAGATAAGCCATTTTTGTGGATTGTTGCTGTTAATGGTCGAGTTAAAAATTTCATTATAATAATTGCTTTATGTTACGAACGAAACTCACCACTCGACGTACCAACGTACGCCTTCGGGCAAGGGAGAGGCTTCGCCTACCCTTCGTTTCGTCCGTTCTGCACTATTTTGCTAAAGCCCCGCGAGGCTGCTGCAAACTCGTTGAGTTTTGCAACAGCCTCTTTTTCTTGGGAGGATATCAAATGGTGGGATTATATGTGCATATACCGTTTTGCGTAAGAAAATGCGAATATTGTGATTTTGTGTCTTTTCCGGGTATGGAAAACAGGTTTGAGGAATATATAAATTCGGTCATAAGGGAAATGGACGAGTACGCGGGAGCAGAGGTGGATACTGTTTTTTGGGGAGGCGGAACGCCGTCTGTACTGCCGGCGGAGCTTATAAAAAAGCTGTGCGGAGCGATAAACAAAAAATTCAGACTCGCCCCCGATACCGAATGGACAGCTGAAATGAACCCGGGAACGCTGACAGATGAAAAAATCTGCGCGATGCTTGAGGGCGGGATAAACAGAGCGAGCGTGGGAGTGCAGTCCTTTAATAATAATGAGCTAAGAGCTATCGGAAGAATACATGATTCAGAAACGGCATATAATACTATTTGCAGGCTGCATGATAATGGATTTAAAAATATAAGTATAGATCTTATGGAAAGTATCCCTCTTCAGACAAGCGAAAGCTTTATGAACTCTCTTAATACAGCGGTAAGTCTTCCAATATCGCATATAAGCGTGTACAGTCTTATAATAGAGGACGGGACGCCGCTTAAGAAAAAATACGATGACGGTGTGTACAATGTTCCGGATGAGGATGAGGATAGAGATCTGTATGCTCTTACAGGCAGGCTTTTAAAGGAATACGGCTATGAACGATATGAGATATCAAATTATGCTAAGCCGGGGCATGAGTCACGGCACAATATAAGATATTGGCAGTGCGGCGAATATATAGGACTTGGCGCGGCGGCACATTCGTATATGAGCGGAAAGAGATATTCAAACACGACGGATCTTAAAAAATATATCAGTGGAGAGGGGATAAAAGAAAATATCGAGATTCTCACCGAAGCTGATAAAATGAGCGAGTTTATGATATTGGGAATGCGCATGATGAAAGGCGTGTCGGGAGATGAGTTCAAAAGACTTTTCGGAAAAGGAATAGATGATGTATATGGAGATATACTTAAAAAGTATATTAGTACAGGATTTATCGATAAAAACGGTGGTTTTTATCGCTTTACCGAAAAGGGTATAGATGTGTCAAACAGCATATTATGTGAGTTCATCTGAACTCTTAACAACAATAAAATGATTTATGAATAAAATATTAAAAATAAAAAAAACACTTGACAAACGATAACAAAAGTGGTATTTTATATATAGTTATTAGCACTCAACTAAAATGAGTGCTAACAGACAGGATAAAAAATGATGCTTGACGAATCGAAGGGATGCGGACATGGATCTTAATGAAAGAAAAAAGCTTATATTGCAAGCTATAATAGATGAATATATCGGCTCGGCTGAGCCTGTAGGTTCACGAGCCGTATCAAAGAAGCATGAGCTTGGCCTGTCGAGCGCGACAATAAGAAATGAGATGGCAGATCTTGAGGAGATGGGATACCTTATCCAGCCTCACGCGTCAGCGGGAAGAATACCTTCCGATGCGGGATATAGATTTTATGTAAACTCGCTTATGAAGCGCTATAAGCTCGGGCTTGAAACGATCGAGAAATTACAGCATGAACTTGCAGAGCGAGTAGGTATGCTTGACAGGACGATCAAAAGAGCCGGTTTTCTCACATCTGTGCTGACTGATTACACAACAGTCGTTTCAGCGCCGGTGAGCGAGAGAACAGAGATAAAGAAGATAGACCTTGTTCCTATATCTGATAATGCGGTAATGCTTATAATTGTGACAAGGACAGTTAAAAACAGATTGATCAGCACAAGACTTAGCTTTGATGAGTGTCAGAAAGTCGCAGGAATACTGAATGCTTGTCTCAGAGAAAAATCTGCGGATGAGATAACGATGGATACGATACACAGCATTGAGGCGGCAATATCGGAAAAAGTGCCGATAGAACCTAAGCTCATAATAAACGTGCTGCACTATGTTTATGAGGCGGTGTCGGAACTGGATGACACGGAAATATATGTGCAGAATGCGAAATCGATACTTCAGTATCCGGAGTACCAAGATGTGAACAAGGCGAGAGATATTTTCACTTTCCTTGAGGATAAACAGAATCTTAAGAAGCTGATAGCAGGATCGGGTGATGATACCGAGGGAGTCAGCGCGAAGATAGGCGATGAAAATGACGCGGAGATACTTAAAGACTGTTCTCTCGTGACTGTGAATTATTCACTCGACGGAAAGGCAGTCGGAAAGCTTGGCGTTATAGGGCCTAAGCGAATGAATTATGCAAAGGTTTTTGCGAGTCTTGATCTGATATCGCATGAAATAGACAGTTTGCTCGGTTGTTTTGATGATGACCGATAGCGCAGAGATAAAAGCTTGAGGATCTTATGATCATAAGGAGGTATGAGAGTGGACAAAAAAGCTGAAAAAGACATGCTTGAAAATGAGGAAATGGAAACAGTTCAGGCTGATGTCGAGGAAGCGGCCGAAGAGCCAAGCGAAGAGGATAAGCTGAGAGAACAGCTTAAAGAACAGAATGATAAGTATTTAAGACTTATGGCAGAATATGATAATTACCAGAAGAGAACACAGCGTGAGAAGGCGCAGAGATACGCTGACGCCGTTGCTGATACTGTTGCGATGCTGCTGCCGATAGGCGATAATATTGAAAGAGCATTGAAAACAGAGGTAACATCAGAGGATGCTAAAAAATTCAAGGAGGGCGTTGAGCTTGTAATGAAGCAGTTTATGGATTCGCTTTCAAAGCTTGACGTTAAGCCTATACCGGCTCTGGGAGAACAGTTTGATCCTAATCTTCACAATGCTGTAATGCATGTGGAGGATGAGTCAGTCGATGACAACACGGTTGTAGAAGAATTCATGAAAGGATATATTTATAAGGATTCAAAGGTTGTCAGACACAGCATGGTAAAGGTTGCAAATTAATAAGTATATAAGGTAAAGATATATAAAGGATTTAATTTTCAGGAGGAAAATAAAATGGCAAAGATTATTGGTATTGACTTAGGTACAACAAACAGCTGCGTGGCAGTTATGGAAGGTGGTAACCCGAGCGTTATCACAAACAGCGAGGGCGCGAGAACAACACCTTCAGTTGTAGCATTCCAGAAGGATGGAGAAAGAATAGTTGGTCAGGTAGCTAAGCGCCAGGCTGTAACTAATGCTGACAGAACAATAATGTCAATAAAGAGAAAGATGGGTACAACAGAAAAGGTAACTATCGATGGCAAGGCATATACACCGCAGGAAATTTCAGCTATGATCCTTTCAAAGATCAAGAGCGATGCTGAAAGCTATCTTGGCGAGACAGTAACTCAGGCTGTAATCACAGTTCCTGCATACTTTAACGACTCACAGCGTCAGGCTACAAAGGACGCCGGAAAGATAGCAGGTCTTGAAGTATTGAGAATCATAAACGAGCCTACAGCTGCTGCTCTTGCTTACGGCATGAGCGACAAGGATCAGACTATAATGGTATACGACCTTGGCGGCGGTACATTCGATGTATCTATCCTTGAAATAGGCGACGGCGTATTTGAGGTATTGTCAACAAACGGTGATACTCATCTCGGCGGTGATGATTTTGATAATGCTATCATCAACTATCTCGTATCAACATTTAAGGCTCAGGAAGGCGTAGACCTTTCAACAGATAAGGTTGCAATGCAGAGACTTAAGGAAGCTGCTGAAAAGTCAAAGATAGAGCTTTCAACAACGACTACATCTGTTGTAAACCTTCCATTTATAACAGCTGATGCTACAGGTCCTAAGCATATGGATATCACTATAACAAAGGCTAAGTTTGATGAGCTCACAGCTGATCTTGTAGACAGAACTCTTATCTGCATAAGAAACGCTATGAGAGATGCAAACCTTTCAGCTTCAGAAATTGATGAAGTATTGCTTGTTGGTGGTTCATCAAGAATACCGGCTGTTCAGGAAGCGGTAAAGAAGGAAATGGGCAAAGAGCCTCATAAGGGTATAAACCCTGATGAATGTGTTGCTATAGGCGCGGCTCGTCAGGCAGGCGTATTGTCAGGTGATGAAACAGGTATCGTTCTTATGGACGTAACACCTCTTTCACTTGGTATTGAAACTCTTGGCGGCGTATGCACAAAGCTTATCGACAGAAACACAACTATCCCTGTAAGCAAGTCACAGGTATTCTCAACAGCCGCAGACGGTCAGACACAGGTTGAGATCCATGTTTTGCAGGGTGAGAGAGAAATGGCTCAGTACAACAAGACACTCGGCCGCTTCAACCTCACAGGAATAGCTCCGGCTCCTCGTGGTGTACCGCAGATTGAAGTAACATTCGATATCGATGCAAACGGTATCGTAAATGTAACAGCTAAGGATCTTGGAACAGGCAACGAACAGAAGATCACTATCACAGCTTCTTCAAACCTCAGCGATGAAGATATCGATAGAGCTGTTAAAGAAGCAGAGCAGTACGCTGAAGAGGATAAGAAGCGTAAGGAAGAAGTAGAAACAAGAAACGCTGCTGAATCAATGGTATTCCAGTGTGAAAAGACAATGAACGAGCTCGGCGATAAGGTTTCTGAGTCAGAAAAGAGTGAGGTCCAGGCTGAGATAGACAAGGTAAAGGAAGCTCTTAAGGGCACAGATACAGCTGCTATAAAGGCTGCATCAGACGCTTTGCAGCAGAAGCTTTTCGCAATGTCTGAAAAGCTCTATCAGCAGGCTAACCCGCAGGGCGGCGCTCAGGGCGCGGGCTTTGATCCTTCACAGGCTCAGGGCGGCAGTCAGAACGGCAATGATGATGGCACATTTGACGCCGATTACAGAGAAGTTTAATTTGAATATTGAATAAAAATACAGGGCGAATATCTGGAAATTGGTGTTCGCCCCTTGTTTCATGTATACGGAAAATTTCTTGTTTTGGTGGAAAAATACAGAAATTACGATAATAGAGCGGTTTCTTTCGCAGCTCATGCGGAGGAAGAACGAAAAAAACTATATTTTGTTAGTATTACCTATTTACAAATATACAAAAATAGTTTATAATTATTAAATAGAATTCCACGAAATTATAATATTATGGAAGGTGAATGATCTTGCCAGATAAAAGAGATTATTATGAAGTCCTCGGCGTGAGCAAAAGCGCCACAGCAGACGAGATAAAAAAAGCGTTCCGTAAGCTCGGAAAAAAGTATCATCCGGATCTGAATCCGGGCGACAAAGAGGCGGAAGCGAAATTTAAAGAGCTGAATGAAGCATATCAGGTGCTTTCAGATGATGAAAAGAGAAAGAGATATGATCAGTTCGGCCATGCCGGAGTTGACGGAAACGGATTCGGCGGCGGAGCCGGCGGTTTCGGCGGCTTTGATATGGGCGATCTCGGCGACATATTCGGCGATATATTCGGCGGCGGCTTTGGCGGCTTTGGCGGACGTCAGAGAAGAAACGCGCCAAGACGCGGAAGCGATCTCAGCCAGTATATAAATCTCACATTTGAGGAAGCGGCATTTGGCTGCAAGAAAAAGATAAATATAACAAAGATGGAAACTTGTGAAAGCTGCCATGGAACGGGCGCAAAGGCGGGAACTCAGCCTGTGACCTGTCCGCAGTGTAACGGTTCGGGACAGATACAGCAGAGACGTCAGACGATGTTTGGGTTCTCTAACGTCATTTCGGAGTGTCCTAACTGTCACGGTAAAGGTAAGATCGTAAAAGAGCCTTGCCCTGAATGCCGCGGCACTGGAAATGTCAGAAAGAACAAGAGCATTGAGGTCGATATACCTGCCGGCATAGACTCAGATCAGGTCATGAGAATAAGAGGCGCCGGAAATGCCGGTGAAAACGGCGGACCAAGCGGCGATCTGCAGCTTATTATAAGAGTGAAAGCTCATGAGATTTACAGACGTGAAGGATACGATGTGCATGTGAGCATACCTGTCACGTTCGTTCAGGCTGCTTTGGGAGCTACATTAAAGGTCCCTACTATTCATGGTATAGTTGAATATGATCTGCCGGAGGGCACGCAGCCAAACACAAGATTCAGATTAAGAGGAAAGGGAATACCTGTTCTTCACGGCAAAGGAAACGGTGATGAATATGTAACTGTCACAGTTGAGGTGCCGAGAAATCTTAGCAGAAAGCAGAAGGATATTCTTGAAGAATTTGAGTCTGAAAACGGGGAAAAGAATTATACAAAGAGAAAGACATTTAAAGATAAGATGAAAGATCTTTTTAAATAATAACAGTTAAAAATACGATATTATTTTAAACTGAAAAAAACACAAAGGAGTTGCAATTATGACGCCAAATATTTATGAGCTCGACAAGATGACAAAAGAGCAGTATGATTTCATTATGAAAAGAGCTGAGCTTGACATCACAGAGCAGATGAAGATAGCAAAAGAGGTTTCGGACGATATAAAGGTACGCGGCGATGAGGCGGTATTGGAATATACAGCTAAATTTGACCATGTACAGCTTACTGCCGATCAGATGAAGGTTACGGAAGAGGAGATAGAGGCAGGCTATAACAGACTTGACTCAGAAACAAGGGAAGCGATAGAGTACGCGTATAAGAATATATATGATTTCCATGAAAAGCAGCTCCCTGAGGAAATGTGGTTCACAATGGTTGACGACGGTTTGATGGTCGGAGAAAAGACTACTCCTATAGTTGACGTATGTCTGTACGTACCTCATGGAAAGGGCTCATTCCCTTCAGTTTTGTGCATGCTCGGTATTCCGGCAGTTGTAGCAAAGGTTCCGAGAATAGTAGTTGTAACTCCTCCGAATGAAAAGGGCGAAGTTGACGATGCTATCCTCTGCGCTGCTAAGATAATCGGAATTAAGGAGATATATAAGGTAGGCGGTATACAGGCTGTAGCGGCAGTTGCATACGGTACTGAAACTATCCCTAAATGCCATAAGATCATAGGACCTGGAAACAGCTATGCGACAGCTGCAAAGAGAGTTCTTGCAAATCATATAGATGCCGGTCTGCCGGCAGGTCCGTCAGAAATAATCGTTCTCGCTGATGAGAAGGCTGATCCTGAAAAGGTAGCTCTTGACTGGATGATAGAGGCAGAGCACGGTCCTGACAGCGCGGCTCTCCTTGTAACACATTCAAAGGAATTGGTAGATGCTGTTATCCCTATAGTAAACAGACAGCTTGAAAAGATATCACAGAAGCGTAAGGACTGGATCGAAACTAACCTCACAACATACGGCGGCGTTATTTTGACAAAGTCACTTGAGGAGTCTATAGATTTTGTAAATGATTACGCTCCGGAGCATATGGAGGTCATGACTGAAAAGCCGTTTGACACATTGCCGCTTATAAAGAATGCGGGCGAAATACTTCTTGGAGATTACACGCCTGTAACGCTTTGTAACTTTGTGCTTGGACCAAACGCTATTCTCCCTACAGGCGGATTTGCAAAGACATATTCGTCAGTATCTGTAATGGATTTCTTAAAGCGTTCATCAGTGGGATACGCGTCAAAGGACGGTTTTGAAAAGGTAAGAGATTACGCGTACAGATTCGCAAAGGTCGAGGGCTTCGACACGCACGGTCTGGCGGTAAAGGAAAGAAAATAATTCTCCGGAAGGAAGACAGATATGAGAGTGATAAAAGCGATCCGTAAAACGACTGAATCGGAGATGAAGGTGATCCTTGACTTTTCACCTCTTAAGCCGGATTACAGAAAAAGGATAAACACACCGATCCCGTTTCTAAACCATATGATAGAGCATATAGCGTATCGCGCCGGATTCAATATTGAAACAGAGCTTAATCTGGCGGATTATTCGCTTGTGCATGTGGTGACAGAGGATCTCGGAATAGCATTGGGCAAGGCCGTTAAGGAATACATAGACACTACAGACGGCGCGTATGGCTACGGCGATGCGATAGGCATAATAGACGAGGCTAAGGCGGAATGCTGTATAAGCTTTGAATCGAGAGCGTATATAGACTGGGATTTCCATGGTATTGAAATACCAAAGGAAACAGAGGGAATGCTCAGTGAGGACATGGAAACTTTCCTTGACGGATTTGTGCAGGGCGCTATGTGTACCATGCATATAGATCTGTTCAAGGGACATAACGGTCATCATATATGGGAGGCTATATGCCGTTCTGTTGGCTCAGCTCTTAACAGAGCAGTGGCGGTTGATGAATCAAGAAAGGGCAAGACTTCCGGTGTTGCCGGAAAGATTGAATGGATAATAGAATAATGAAACAGTTTCTTGAAAAATATGATACAGTCATATTTGACATGGACGGAGTAATTACAAGTGAGCAGAATTATTGGAATTCTGCTTCTCTTGTTGTTAGGGAATATCTTAGCAGTGAGAAGTATTTCGGACATGAAAAAATAGATACGCGTCTTATGCATGATGATGTTAAAAAGATACGCAGTGAGGTATTTCTTGATGACGCGCTTATAAATGTGCTTAAGTCAAAGGGCGTAAATTCAAACTGGGATCTCGGTTATGTTACTGTATGTTCAGCGCTTGCTTTAAAGACGACTGATCCGCGGAAAATATATGATCATGCCTGCGCGCTTGGTGATAATATACTTGATGAATACGACAGGATAGCAGCTATGGCAGCCGACGCTTCCGGTTTAGATGAATCATATGTAAAGCGCAGCGGCAGACTGTGGTCAGAAATGCGGGATTGCTTCCAGGAGTGGTTTCTGGGAGATGCGATATTTGAAGCACAGTATGGAAGAAAACCTCTTGAAGGCGGCAAAAAGGGCCTTTTAAATGATGAGAGCCCGATAATACCGATGAATATGCTTGTTAAGCTTTTAGAAGAGCTTTCGGCAAGTAAAAGACTTTGCACCGGAACGGGCAGACCGTACATGGAGATGAAAACCCCGCTTGAATTATGGGGCGTGATCGATTATTTTGACAAAAATGGATTATGCAATTATGACCATGTTGTCGAGGCGGAAAAGCGCACAGGAATGACGCTTACAAAGCCGCATCCGTATATGTTTCTGAAGGCTCTTTATGGAATTGATCACGATGATGTCAGACTGCTTGAGGGAGATTATGACAGATCAAGGATAGGCAGAGCGCTGATCGTTGGAGATGCCGGCGCCGATATTCTTGCGGCAAAGGCTATGGGAGCTGATTTCTGCGCAGTTCTTACAGGCATAAGCGGGAAAAAGGCGCGAGGCTTTTTCGAAGAGCAGGGCGCTGAATATATACTTGATTCTGTCGCTGATATGATCTGAATTATTTTCGCCGTGGTAAAAAAACAAAGTACCACGGCGAAAATGAAAAAAAATCGAAGAAAAAGATGAATTATAACGCAAAAAAGAAGAATAATGTATTTGATTTATACGAATAAATATGGTATTATATTTAAGTCGTCTGAAAAAGACATAAATCGGGATGTAGCGCAGTTTGGTAGCGCATCTGGTTTGGGACCAGAGGGCCGCAGGTTCGAATCCTGTCATCCCGACCAAACAG
>CALXSW010000012.1 GCA_944391255.1 uncultured Clostridia bacterium
TTTCAAGCATAGCCATCTGATCCTGATATGTGCCTACAAAAAGCTCATCGCCTCTTGTGCATATTCTCAGAATATGAGATTTATAGTAGTCGCGCAAAGAATAGCCGCATATAACAGCGTCGGGACGGTTGTGTATAAGCGGCGCCGCTATAAACAGCGAGCGCGCCAACCCCTCAAATATCTCCGCTTTTTCTTCTGATCTGCGGAGTTTTTCAGGGGAGTTTATATGCGGATATGTGACTTCAGTTTCCTGACGAGGCATTACAACAGGATCACTGAATGATTTTATATTTTTAAACATACCTGTCAGCAGGTATTCGCATGCGTCAAGCCAGCTTTCTCTCGTAAGACCTGTATAAGGACTTAGCTTATAGTCTGTAGAGGTAGGTACGAACTGCATAGAAAAAAACTCCTTTCAAAAAATATTTTTACCAGTAAAGGCGAATATCTTTTTTTATCCGCATAAGAGCTTCAAAGTAGAAATAATCTCCCCATATGCAGCATTCATCAACGCCGTTTTTTCCCGGCTTTGAATATACTGCGTGCAGAAGGATTCCATTAGACTCCGGACAAGCTTCTGATGTGTATTTTTCCTTGAGAGATCTTAATATATTAAGCGCCGCGCCCTTATATATAGAGGCGTCCTCGCTGCTGCTTAAATGCTTGTAAAGCTCAAGCAGACCGCATACGGCAATGGCTGCCGCGGAGCTGTCGCGTTCCTCGCTTCCGTCTGTGAATATAAGATCCCAGTAGCACACGTCATCCTCCGGAAGTCTGTTTATGAAATAGTTAGCCATTTTCTTAGAAAGCTCAAGAAATTCAGGTACGCCTGTGTGGCGGTAGCTGAGCGCGAATCCGTATATTCCCCATGCCTGACCTCTCGCCCAGCTTGACTGGTCTGAAAATCCCTGCGCCGTTTTTCCGCCGACAGGCTCGCCTGTAGCGGGATCCATATAGAACGTGTGGAACGCCGAGGCGTCATCTCTTACAAGGTATTGAGCCGACTGCCGCGCGTGAGAAAGCGCCGCGTCCTTATATGTGCTGTCGCCTGTAACCTCTGACGCCCAGTAAAGCAGAGGCAGATTCATAAGACAGTCAATGATCATTCTGCCGCTTTGCTCCGGATCGCTGAGATCGCCCCACGCCTGAATTATACCGGCATTTTTGAGGTATCTTTCCATAAGGCAGTCAGCGGCTTTAAGAGCTGTTTCCTTGGCTGTTTCATCACCTGTTATCTTATACGCTGCAACGCATGAGAGTGTGTATAAAAATCCGAGATCGTGAGTGCCTGTCATATATCTTGTATCTATTCTGTTTTTAAACGAGTCAAGCTGTATTTCAGCAGCCTTTCTGTATTTTTCATCACCCGTTTCCTCGTATGCAAGCCACAGCATGCCTGTCCAGAACGATTCTGTCCAGTCAAAGTTTTCGGTCGCCGGATATACGTTCCCTTTGCTGCACGCCGCAGGGAATTTATCTGTAAATTCCGGAAGATCATCACTGATCTTGTTTGTAACAAATTCTATCGCTGAATCAATAAATTCATTTGTTATATTTGGTATAGGCAAATACTTGCCGCTGTTTAAAAGCGGCTCTGTTATTACTTCTTTCATTTTATCTTCTCCTTATCACCGCTGTCCGGATCGTGCGCGCTGCCGGTCAGCATAAAATTCTGATTTTATTATACATGCTATTGACTGTTTTTGAAATGTAATATATAATATTATTTGTATTATTTTGTACAAATTTATTTTAAAGGCGGATTTATTATGGACAGCGCGAGAAATCTGTTGCAGAATATTTTTTTTGATATAGGAATGGTCATAAACAGGCACACATCGGCAGAATGGAGATATACTGAAAAAAAACTGACACATTATAATATCATGTTTGTATATGACGGAGAGGGCGTATTTATAAGAAATGATGAAAAGAGGATAGTGCGGAGCGGCGATTTTGTGTTTTACAGGTCAGGCGACAGCCGCTCGATATCTACTAATCCCGACAGGCTGCTAAAATGCTATGGCGTGAATTTTACATATACTGTACCGATATTCAGCAATTCCACCGGAGAATGGAGTTTGGAGCATGAGGAGCTGCCTATAGATTTTATAACGAATATAAAAGACGAGTATATTTGTGAAAAGCTGATGTCACTGTTTGATAAGCTGTTTAGAGTACATATATCGGGGATAGGTTTGAAAAACCAAGAGGAAAGAAAGATTTTTGTCGATATTCTTGATCTGTATTTTTTTTCTGTAAAAAAGGACAACGATATAAATTATGCAAACAAAATACGCATAGAAAGCATAATACATTATATGACGGTGCATTTTGCGGAGCGGATCAGCGTGGAGGAGCTTGCGGCGCAGTCGGGTGTGAGCGTTTCTTATTTTGTCAGAATCTTTAAGGGCATAACAAATCAAACGCCTATAACGTATCTGAATAATATAAGGATGAACAAGGCTAAGCAGCTGCTTGCAGACGGATGCTCAGTTATGGAAACGGCTGAGATGACAGGCTTTTCGGATATTTATTATTTCAGCAGGACATTTAAAAAATATGTCGGTGTAAGCCCGTCGCTTTACGCGTCAACACCTATGCCGGGCGGAAGTATAGATATAAATAAAAGACGAAATAAAAATTAATATAATATTAATTTTAGTAAATTCACTTGATTTTTTTGATGTAATATGTTAGTATATACAAAAATGGCGGGAGTATACGCTGTTTTACAGGATAAGGGTCGGCGCATGGTGTAAGCCGGCGCGCTTGAGGAAAGGACAAAGTTTGAATAAAAACCGCCCATCTCGCACGGGAGCGCTCACTTATGTACATTGAGTACACGGCGTTCGCGCTCTCGCACAATCTGAACGGTTTTAAATCAAACTATGTTTTGTGAAAGGAGTTAATGGTCATAAAAATGAAAAGAGCAATATCGTTATTTCTTGCGGCATTGACAGCTGTTTCAATGACAGCAGCGTGCGGAAACAAGACAAATTCAGATGACAAATCAGAAAATAAGACTGGGGTAACAAGCACAGAGGCTGTTGATAATGAAAACGGAACAGAGACAACCGAACAGACAGAAACTGCTGAGCAGCCGTCATTGAATGTAGATGGAGCAGCTGATGAAGTAGATATGGGCAAGGTAGACGGAACAAAGCTTGATGATACGGCTGCCGAGGATTCATCACTTGAAGCTAAGGGAGATATAGCAAATTGTGAGGTTACAATAGACGATGCAAAGCTCATCGATTATACAGATACTATAAGCGGCGAGCAGATGAAGGTCGTTGTTGTTTCATTTAAGTTTAAGAATAATAATTCAACAGCGCAGTCATTTGACGGCTTGCTTTCAGTTGAAGCGACACAGGGCGGAAGCAATCTCAGACAGACTCTTGTCGCAGGTGTAGAGGGAGTCAACGCAAATTCAGCGATATCAAGCGTTGAATCAAACGACACGATCACAGTGCAGAAGACATACAAGCTGAATGATGAAACAACAGATATAAACATCACAGTATATAAGTATGGAGAGAGCAGCGGCGCTTCAGTATCAAAAGCGTTCAAGCTCAGCTGATAAACGTATAAAAAGGGCGTTCTTAACGCCTTTTTTTTGTTGTTTCATTAATGCATTTTGTATTAAACTTGCCAAAAAATCAGCCAAATTTGACAAAACACTGTACAAAAGTTACAAGCTGTGTTATAATAAATATGAGATATATGAATATATAACTATTATGGTCAATTCCAACCGGATAAACATAAGAAATATGATATGGATCTATATTTATATTATGGGAATGAGAGATAAAGGAGTTAGCAGTGTATTGCATATTGATCGGTATTTTTAATAATATAATATGGCTGTTTTATATTTCAGGAGCCTTATTATCACAAGAAAATAGAACAATAATTGCACCAATAACTTATTTTTTACATGAATATTGTTATTGGTATTTTGATTTTAAAATTGCGCATATATTTTCTGTATTGGCTATATGTTATTCTATAATTTTATTATTGCGCAGAAAAATAAACATAGGTGTATTTGTTGTAGGATTTATAATAAATATCTTTTGGATGTTGATATATATATTAGCTTATATGAATTAATAATAAATAACAATTTATTTTAAAGAGCAACGGAAAAAGTAAAGAAGATATAAAAGACATGTTGCTTGAACAATCAATTCAAATGGTTTATTTTACAGGCGGATTGAATAAGAATACAGGACACGGATATTCAGGCATAGGAGAGCATACATATACATTTACGGTGAAAGATGTGATAGATTATTAAAAAACTGTCCTTGTATGTTATAACAGGGTATTTTAATTGAAGGAGACTAAAA
>CALXSW010000013.1 GCA_944391255.1 uncultured Clostridia bacterium
TCATATGTACTGTATATTCCCGTTCCGATGTCTACCTCCCATATGACATTAGGCGTCTGATGAAAAGCGACACGGAGCCTGTGATGGCTTTCCTTCAGCTCGCTCTGTGTATTTATAAGCTCTGAAATGTCTGTGGATATTTCGAGCAGAACAGGATATTTGCTCGTAGGGTAAAATACTCTGACCAGCTTTATATGCCGCCATATCCATTTGTTTTCACCGACCATTATCTTATGGATATGTTCCTCAACATTCTTTGTTTCGGCAGCCTTGCGCACAGCCAGCTCATAGCCGCGCCAATCGCCGCTGTATATTCCAAGCGAGTAGCTTCCGCACGGAAGAACACATGATTTTTCGTCAAGTCCTGCTATCTTGTAATATTCACTGCTCGCATATATAAGTCTGATTTCCGGTCCGGCTTCTATAAGCGCGATACCGCTGTCTAAATATTTCAAAAGAGTATTAAGCGATATGCCATTTACTATCCGCGCGATATTTTCGCTGTCGCTGCGCTCGCGTTCCGGCTCATCGGTCATAATACAATAACTCGACGGTCCGCTGCTCCTGGCCTCGTACAGCGCTACAGCCGCCTGACCAAACAGCTCCTCAAAAGTTATATCCTTACCTGATGCTATATATGCGCCCACGCACGCGCTTACACTGAGCGCTGGCTCTGTTTTCGTAACAAAGCTAAGTTTCTCACATATCAATTCAGCCTTTGACTCAACTTCCTTCCTGCCCGCATCCCATTTTGCAAAAATAAAATATTCGCCATATCCTATAGAGCTGACGATATCTGACGCGTAAAACAGAGATGACACTATGCCATCGGCTCTTTTTCTTATCTCATCATAATGTGCGTTTGACGCTTTATTCTGTATCTTGTTGCTTATATCTATCACAAAAACAACGCATAGATCGTTATCCCCCATTTTACTAAGCTGATCCAGCGTATGCATATGGGCACTTTCACCATTCATAATACTTGAAGGCATTATGTACTTTTTTGTTTGATGTATTATTTCATTTTTGGTTTTATCGCTATTTACTGAAGTATCATTATTCATATTATCAAGTCCCCTCTATGATGTTCAGAAACATTTTTATGCAAAACATGATATAAAATACCTTTATTTATCGATAATTCTACCTTATAAGTATATCACAGTATCCCCCCAAAGTCAAGACAACACCCTCTCGAAATTTGCCTAAAAAAGCCATTTTTTTATATACGCTCCCCCCTTCTGCCGCGTTCTGATATGTGTATTATTATTCAGAAAAAAATACATACTCAAAAAGTGCCGCAACGTCTATTTATTTCTGAGATACTTATATTTTGTCAACATAAAAAACAGTTGCGTCACATTATTTTATATGCTATAATTATTGTATATTTAAATCGGAATTCATGGCAAATACTTGATGGAGGTGTACTATGAAATTTATTCATTTATCCGATCTGCATTTAGGAAAAAAAGTAAATGAATACTCAATGATCGATGATCAGAAATATATTCTGCAAGCGATACTGAAAATAGCGTACAGCGAAGAGCCGGACGCTGTTATAATAGCCGGAGATGTATATGACAAGCCTGTGCCGCCGGCGGAAGCCGTGCCGCTTTTTGACGATTTTCTTTTCAAACTTTCTGAAATGAATATCAAAGTGTTTGTCATAAGCGGCAACCATGACTCGGCTGAGCGTATCGCGTTCGGCAGCCGTCTGATGAATAAGAGCGGAATATATATGTCGCCTGTATATGACGGCGATCCGCGCCCTGTTACGCTTGAAGATGAATACGGCAGGATCAATATATATATGCTGCCATTCATAAAGCCGGCGCACGTCCGCCGCTTTAACGAGGACGCGGAGATAACATCGTACACCGACGCGCTGAAAACTGTGATAGATAAGCTCAATATAAATACAGATGAGAGAAACGTTTTAATAACACATCAATTCGTTACAGGCGCCGACAGAACAGAGTCAGAAGATATAAGCGTAGGCGGCAGCGACAACGTGGACGTCTCTGTTTTTGAGCCGTTTGATTACACGGCTCTCGGCCATATACACCGCGCGCAAAAATGCACCCGTGAAAATGTCAGATACTGCGGCACACCGCTCAAATATTCGTTTTCTGAGGCGAATGACAAAAAATCAGTCACTATAGCGGAGCTTGGGCGCAAGGGGGAGCTTGTTTTGCGCACCTCAGAGCTTGTGCCGCTGCACGATATGTGTGAGATAAAAGGGAAATATAACGACATAATGCTGCGCAGCTTTTACGAGAACACATCATACAGGACAGATTATATGCATATAACTCTTACAGACGAGGACGATATCCCTGACGCTGTCGGGAAACTCAGAACGGTATATCAGAATCTGATGAAGCTCGACTATGACAACGAGAGGACAAAGCGGTCTGTCCGCATTGAAACACCGGAGCAGTCTGAAGCCATATCGCCGCGCGATCATTTCGCGTCATTTTACGAGCAGCAAAACAACAGACCGATGACCGAACAGCAAAGCGAATTTATAAACGAGCTTATTGAAGATATATGGGGGAATGAATAATGAGACCGCGAAAATTGATCATATCAGCATTTGGCCCTTACGCCGGAAAAATCACTCTTGACCTTGACCAACTCGGTTCAGGCGGACTTTACCTTATAAGCGGAAATACGGGTGCCGGAAAGACAACGATCTTTGACGCGATAACATTCGCGCTTTACGGCGAGGCGAGCGGTGAAAACCGCGAATCCTCGATGTTCCGCTCAAAATACGCTCTGCCCGAAACTCCGACAGAGGTTGAGCTGTATTTTTCATACGGCGGAAAGGACTACTACATAAAACGCAATCCGGAATATGAGCGTCCGAAAACGAGAGGAACCGGAACGACAGTTGAAAAGGCAAACGCGGAGCTGCATTATCCGGACGGTCGAATAATAACAAAGCTCAGAGATGTCAACAACGCTGTGATAGATATAATGTGCATTGACAAGGATCAGTTCACTCAAATAGCCATGATAGCGCAAGGTGATTTTCTTAAGCTCCTGCTTGCGACAACGAGCGACAGGAAAAAAATATTTCAGAAGCTTTTTAAAACCCAGAATTATTACACGCTGCAGGAACGGTTAAAAAGTGAATCGTCAAAGCTGAACAAGGAATACGAGTCTATATCGGCGAGCATAGATCAGTATATCTCCGGCATAATATGTGACGAGAACAACGAGCTTTATCCGCAAATCGTTCTGGCAAAGAACAAGGAGATCCCGTTTGAGGATATGACAGGACTGATAGACAAGCTTGTAAAATCAGATGAGGAGCTGTGCGGCGAATTTGAAGAAAAGCTTGAAAAGAATGAAAAGCGCGCTGAGGAAATAACAAAGTTTATCACAAAAGCAAAAACGCTTGAAGCCGCTAAAACAGCGCTCGAAAAGGCTGAAAAATCGCTTGAAGCAGCAGTCATTCTAAAAGACGAGCTGTCCAAAAAATTAAAAGACGCGGAAGATGCAAAGCCGGAAATAAATGAGATCATAAAGAAGATAGCGGTTATAGACTCCGAGCTTGCGGAATATGACGAGCTTGACAGCGCAAAAACGGAATGCCAAAAACTCAACAAGTCAATAGAGAGCGACACAAAAACGCTTAAATCAAAGCAAACATCATTGGAAAACAGCATCGTTTTAACTGACTCTCTCGAAACAGAATTAAGATCACTTGAAAACACAGGAGCTGAAAAAGCGCGTTTCAAAGCGGCAAAGGACGCGGCAGATGAAAAGATGAAGTCGCTTCTCGCTCTTGAAAACGAAAATAAAAAGTATA
>CALXSW010000014.1 GCA_944391255.1 uncultured Clostridia bacterium
GACGCCGGACATTCCTTTGCGCATTTTCCGCATCCAACGCATTTATCGTGATCCACATCAGCGAAAATGCCATTGCTCATACTTATCGCCTTCATCGGACAAACCTTCGCGCAGCAGCCGCACGCCACGCATGAAGCTGTGTCGATAAACGCCTTTCGTTTTAGTTTAGCCATAATATCTGCACCTCCAACTTGATGTGTCTATTATATCATCTAATATGATATATGACAGTGATATTATCACAGATAGTGGTTATATAATAAAAGGACGGTATTTTTACCGGCTTTTAAGCCAATAAAATCAACCGTCCCATTTGTCTTTTTATTTATTATTCTGCTGAGAACTGATCCTTTCCTACAAAGCAGAGAGGACACTCGAAATCATCAGGAAGATCTTCCCACTTTGTTCCAGGAGCTATTCCGCCGTCCGGATATCCTTCCTCTTCATCATATACCCAGCCGCATACATCGCATACGTATTTCATAGTTTTTACCTCCGTTTTTTATGTTTATTTGTAGTTATATGTATTATAACATAGTTTTATTTATTTTGCAATAACAAAATAAAATAAATGAAATGAAAAAAGTTTTCGGGTGTCGTTGTTACTTTCAGTGATATATATTGACTTTAAAAATTTTTTTTGATATAATTTATTTTACTGATATATACTTATTATTTTTAAATTATCGCGGAGGAGAATATTTATGAACTATGATCCTTTTAAAGAGTATATAATGCAAACAGAGCCTGATAAAAGATATAAGAGTTATGCATGGAACACGGCAATAGGATTACAGGCTGTTGATGGATTAAAGCCATCCGAATATCTGATAAATACAGCTATAGAAAATATAGAGGGTAATATTACGATGGAGGATGCTGAAAAAAATATTAATGATTACTATAATTCGAAGCCGCGCGTATCTGCAGATGACAGGACAGAGGAGGCCGATAAGGTTTCTGTGCGTATAGCAAGTATACTTTCAGAAAAATCTTTTTCATTTTCACCGAGCGAATATATAGGTATCCATAAAAAATTATTTTCAGGTATTTATAAGTATGCGGGAAAGATTCGTGATTATAATATAACAAAGAAAGAATGGGTTTTAGATGGAGATACGGTTTTATACGGCAATGCTGCGGAACTCAGGGAAACTCTCGAATATGATTTTTCAGAAGAAAAGAAATTCAGCTATAAGGGACTTACAATTGATGAAATAATCGCTCATTTAGCTTTTTTTATCTCAAGACTTTGGCAGATTCATATTTTTGGCGAGGGAAATACAAGGACGACAGCTGTTTTTTTTATAAAATATTTAAGATCATTGGGATATGAAGCAGAAAATACTGTATTTGCGGACAATGCATGGTATTTCAGAAACGCCTTAGTTAGAGCTAATTATACTAATTTGAAAAAAGGTATTCACGAAACTACGGTATATCTTGAAGCTTTTATAAGAAATTTATTATTAAATGAAAATAATAAGCTCAAAAATCGTTATCTGCATATCAATAGCCATTTTAATTATGAAAATCAGGCTATTGACGATAAAAATCAAGCTATTGATACTGAAAATAAGGCTATTGGCGATAAAAATCAGGCTATTGAGCTGAAAACATCTGAGCTGAAAATAAATATTAATACAAAGAATAATATTGAAAAGCTTTACGAAAAAATGGGGACGGAAAAAATATTTGGAAGAACGGATATTTCATTACTTTGCGATATCTCGTATTCCGCCGCCGGATCGCTCATAGAAAAGCTTAAAAAGCATGGATTGATCATAGCTGTAAAAGGTCATGGAAAGGGAAAATACAGATTTTCTATATAATAAAACAATGGGAACGGTATTTTATGAAACCGTTCCCAATTTGTTTAATAGGATATATCAATAATCTATTTCCATAGTCTGGGACATAGGAGTATTGTTGTTCCAGATAAAAAGAATTAAAAGACTTATAGCTGACAACTGCGATAAAAATGAGATTTAGGGATTTATTTTGTATAAAAACTGAAATATTTGAATATTGATACAATATAAATCATAAAATGACTTGCTTATTAAATATTTTTATGATACAATAAGATAGCAATGATATGCATTACTTAATCATTTGAAAGGAAATGAAAACAATGGCAAAGCTATGGGGTGGCAGATTCAGAAAATCTACCGATAAAAAAGTTGATGATTTTAATTCATCGATAAGATTTGACAAGAGAATGTATGAGCAGGATATAAGAGGATCGATCGCTCATGCCACAATGCTGGGAAAACAGGGAATCATACCTCAGGAAGACGCGGATAAGATAGTTGACGAGCTGAAAAGGATATTGGCTGATATAAAGGAAGGAAAAGTTGAATTCCTTATAGACGCTGAGGATATCCATATGAATATCGAAAAGATACTCACTGACAGGATCGGCGACGCCGGAAAAAGATTACATACAGGAAGAAGCCGCAATGACCAGGTAGCGCTTGATATAAGAATGTACTTAATGGATGAAACAGCTGAAATAGAAGAAATTCTGGCTGAAACGATGTCCACATTTGTTGAGCTTGCGAAGAAGCATACCGACACTATTATGCCGGGCTATACACATCTTCAGAAGGCACAGCCTATAACATTTGCTCATCACTGCATGGCATATTTTGAGATGTTCAAGCGTGACTATTTAAGACTTAAGGACTGCCGCAGGAGAACTAACGTTATGCCTCTCGGTTCAGGTGCTCTTGCCGGAACTACATATCCTCTTGACCGTCAGATGGTCGCTGATATGCTCGGATTTGACGGCATAACTATGAACTCGCTTGACGGTGTTTCTGACAGAGATTTCGTTATAGAGCTTGCAAACTGTCTTGCTATCGTGATGATGCACGCAAGCCGTTTTTCTGAAGAGCTTATATTATGGTCGAGCAACGAGTTCGGATTTGTTGAAATGGACGACGCGTATTCTACAGGCTCGTCTATAATGCCGCAGAAGAAGAACCCTGATGTCGCGGAGCTTATACGAGGTAAGGCGGGAAGAGTGTATGGAAATCTGATGAGCCTTTTAACTATGATGAAAGGACTTCCTCTCGCTTATAACAAGGATATGCAGGAGGATAAGGAGCCTATATTTGACAGTATCGACACTGTAAAGCTGTGTCTGCCTGTATTCTGCGATATGGTCAGAACGATGAAGGTAAACACAGATGTTATGTATAAAGGCGCAAACGGCGGCTTTACAAACGCAACTGACGCGGCTGATTATCTCGTGAAGAAAGGACTGCCTTTCAGAGACGCGCACGCTGTTATAGGAAATATGGTCTATTACTGCATTGAGCATAATAAGGCTATAGATGATCTTACTATGGATGAAATGAAATCATTTTCAGATATCATAGAGGACGATATATATAAAGCTGTTTCAATGGAAACATGCGTTAATGACAGAGATGTCATAGGGGGACCGGCAAAGAAAATGACAGAAAAAGCCATAAGAAAAGCAGAACAGTTTATTGATTCGATCGATACAGAAGATTGAGAAAAAGAGAATAAGGAGAGAAAAGACAAATGGGAAGATTATTTGGAACAGATGGTGTAAGAGGCGTTGCAAATGTTGAGCTTACGGCTGAGCTTGCGTTTAAGCTTGGACAGTGCGGAGCATATGTTCTCACAAAGGCGGCGGACCATACTCCTACTATATTGATAGGAAAAGATACGAGAATTTCAGGCGATATGCTTGAGGCGGCACTCACAGCCGGTATGTGCAGTGTCGGCGTAAAAGTCGTATCGCTCGGAGTATTGCCGACTCCGGCTGTTGCGTATCTCACAAGATATTACAAGGCTGACGCCGGAGTTGTTATATCTGCATCGCATAACCCGTATGAGTATAACGGAATAAAGTTCTTTAACGGCGATGGATATAAGCTTTCAGACTCTGTTGAAGACGAGATCGAGGCTTATATAAAGGGTGAAAAGATGATGGATCAGCTTCCGGATAATGACGGGATAGGAACTGTCACAGCTAATAACCATTCTATAGAGGATTACGTTAAGTTTGCAGTGTCTACAATAGACTGTGATCTTAAGGGTATGAAAATAGCTATCGACTGCGCTAACGGCGCAAGCTATCAGACAGCATTCAAGGCTCTCAACAGTCTTGGCGCTCATGTTGAGGCTATACACAACACTCCTGACGGTATAAATATAAATAATCAGTGCGGTTCTACTCATATGGAAAGCCTTCAGTCATATGTAAAGGCTATCGGAGCGGATATCGGTCTCGCGTTTGACGGCGACGCCGACAGAATGCTGGCAGTTGATGAAAACGGAAATATAGTTGACGGCGATGTTATAATGGCTATATGCGCAAAATATATGCTTGAAAACGGAACTCTTGAAAAGAACACGCTTGTAGCAACTGTTATGAGTAATCTCGGATTATTTATAGCCGGTGAAAA
>CALXSW010000015.1 GCA_944391255.1 uncultured Clostridia bacterium
AAGAGGTAGTATATCTTCTCCTTTTCGGCGAGCTTCCTACAGCGTCGCGTTTACAGAGATTCAGAGATGTGCTTGGAGATCTTCGCAGACTTCCGAAGGGATTTGCTGAGGATATGATCCTTAAAGCGCCTTCAAACAACATTATGAACAAAATGGCCAGAAGTGTTCTCGCCTCTTATTCATACGACCCTAATCCGGACGAGCTTTCAGTTGAAAATCTGCTCCGTCAGTCGATAGAGCTTATAGCGCGTCTCCCCGTTATGGCAGCTGTCGGCTATCAGGCTAAAAAGCATTATCATGACGGAGAGAGCTTATATCTGCATCTGCCTCAGCCATCGCTTTCTACAGCGGAAAACTTCCTCTATATGCTGCGTCCTCATAACGAGTATACACGCGAAGAGGCTGAGCTCATCGATGTGCTGCTCATGATCTACGCAGAGCATGGCGGTGGTAATAACTCGGCATTTACAACTCGCGTAGTTTCATCATCAGGCACAGACACATACAGCGCTATTGCGGCTGCTATCGGTTCACTTAAAGGACATAAGCACGGCGGCGCAAATGCCAAGATAATGGCAATGATGAAGGACATAGAAGAGCATGTTGAAAACTGGGAAGATGAAGATGAGGTATGCGCATATATAGAAAAAATCCTGCGCAAGGAAGCCTTTGACGGTCAGGGACTTATATACGGTATGGGTCACGATGTCTATACATACAGCGATCCGCGCTGCGTTCTTCTTAAAGAGCGCGCAAAGCGTCTCGCGCAGAAGAATCCGGAATGGATGAAGGAATTCATGCTTTACGACTGCGTTGAACGCCATACGCCTGAATGCTTCTACAATGTTAAAAAGAACCACAAGATCATGTGCGCTAACGTTGATATGTATTCGGGATTTGTATATAAAATGCTCGGTATCGCTCCGGAGATGTACACTCCTCTGTTCGCTATATCGAGAATTGCCGGCTGGTGCGCTCACAGACTTGAGGAAACGATCGGCTGCTCACGTATAATAAGACCGGCTTACAAGTCAATAGTAGAAAAGAAGGATTACATTCCGATCGCGGAAAGATAAAATCATCATAAACGATCATTATTCAGAAAGGGATCAAAGCAAATGAAGGATAAAGTAAATATTCTGGGTGTCAATGTGGATATGCTCAATATCCAGCAGTCTGCTGACAGGATCATGCAGTTCTTTAATGAGGATAAGCTTCACAAGGTTTATACTCCTAATTCTGAGATCATCATGGCTGCATATAAGGATCCGGAATTTAAAAATATGCTCAATAACGCGGATCTTCTGACAGCTGACGGCATAGGCGTTGTTTACGCGTCAAAATTCTTAAAAAAGCCGATCGCGGAGCGCGCGGCAGGTTATGATATCGCCTGCGAGGTGCTTAAAAGAATAAACGGAACATCGCACTCTCTGTTCCTGTTCGGAGGAAAGCCGGGAGTAGCGGAAACCGCGAAAGAAAAGCTCCTTGAACAATATCCAGACCTTAAAATAGTTGGATGCAGAAATGGCTATTTCAAAGACGAAGAAGACGCTGATATCGTAAAAGAAATAAACAGCTCCGGCGCTGATCTTCTCTTTGTATGTCTCGGCGCGCCTAAGCAGGAAAAGTGGCTTGCAAAAAATGGTGATTTTCTCGGAGTGCGCGTCGCTATGGGAATCGGCGGAAGCCTTGACGTTTTTGCCGGCACCGCTGAAAGAGCACCTGAATTTTACTGCAAGCACGGCCTTGAATGGTTCTATCGCCTTATGAAAGAGCCTAAGCGCATCGGCAGACAGATGGCTCTGCCTAAATTTGCAGCAACAGTTCTTGTTCACGGCAAAAAATTCAAGCAGGATTGATATTCTGCATTCAAAAATAATATACGATATATAACTATTTTTGAAAGGATATACAAAATGGGACTTTTGATCGCCATAGATGGAGTAGACGCGAGCGGCAAGCAGACGCAGTCTGAGCTTGTATACAAAAAGCTCACCGATGAAGGATATAACGCGCGGCTCATCTCATTCCCGAACTATGATTCCGACTCTTCAGCGCTTGTAAAGATGTATCTTGCAGGCGAATTCGGAGACAGACCGGAAGATGTGAACGCGTATGCAGCATCTACGTTTTTCGCTGCTGACAGATTCGCGTCCTACCGCCGCGACTGGAAAAAGGATTATGACAGCGGCGTTATAATAATTGCCGACAGATATGTTCAGTCAAATATGATACATCAGGCGTCAAAGCTGAGATCTGATGAACGCGATAAATTTATCTCATGGCTCTATGATCTCGAATATAATGTCTACGGTCTGCCCGAGCCGGATATCACAGTTTTTCTTGATATGCCGCCTGAGGCAGCGTCAAGACTTATGGCTGACCGCGCCAACAAGATCGACAACAGCGCAAAAAAAGATATACACGAGCGCAACAAGCAGTATCTTTACGAAAGCTATCGCAACGCTCTGTCTATATCTGAAAAATTTGGCTGGCACAGGATATCATGCGTGAACGGCGATGATATACGTTCAGTCGAGGACATCAATTCAGAAATAATGGGCGTATTGACTGATATTATCAGATAAAATCAAAAATTTACAGAGGCTGCTGCAAACTCATCGAGTTTTGCGACAGCCTCTTTTTTTATAGGTTTATTTTAAAGGGCGGATACTATCCGCTATCTCACAAACGCGCTATTTATAAAAATTGCGAAAGCGCGCTAAAACAGGACAACTATCCTTTACACGTGTAACAGATACATACCCCACATTTATTATATAGCTTTTTTATAATATATTTTCAAATCGCAGTCTGTAATTTTTCGGCAGATGCTCAAACAAAAATTCAAGCACGTTGGTTTTTGCCAACGCTTCCGTTCCGGCTCCCGCGTTCGTGTATTCCTCAAGCTCTGAAAGCGTCATTCTTATTTTGTCAAGCTCCTCGTGATCGCTGAAAGCCTCAAAATATCTTTCCTCCTCATCGAGATATCTATAAAGCTCGTCTATTTTCTGCGACGCGTTCTTGTACCGCCTGTTTTCAAGCTCTTCTCTGACCTCACAATTTATCTCCGACAGCTCCTCCGACACATCGCTAAGCTTATTCATATACCAGATGCCTCCGGCTGCAAGAACGGCTGTCATTATCAGCACAGCTATCATGCTTTTCAATTCTCAGCCCTCCCCTTTTTTCTGTATAAACAGTTCTCCCTCCGCGTCCACCGACGCTATAAACACATCTTTCATATCGTCTATGCCGTTTTTTTTCAGCTCATCTTTCAGCCATTTTAGGCTCTTTCCGCTTCTTTTCAGCTCTGTTTCATTAAGCTCTCCGTCAGATATCACAGTACACGGCAGTCCCTCGCTCCTGACATCTGTAAGTCCCAGATCCTCGACCGTTACGCTTCTCGCGTGATCGCGCGGTATTACGCTTAATTTGCCGCTCGTTTCGATTACCGCCACAGCCACATCTGAAATATCATGACAATTATTGAGCCTGAGCTCCTCAAGCAGATCGTTTATATTAAACCGCAGCCTGCGCATCTCTTTTTCAATTATCACTCCGTCATATATCACGATAGACGGTTCTCCGCTTATGATCCTTCTAACTTTCCTGCTCTTAAGACACAGAAACGACGTTATGACTTCCGCTATAACGAGAGTGAACACAGGTATCACGCCCGCCGTGAGCGGGATATTTACCGATTCCATAGGCACCGTGGCAAGATCGGATATCATTATCGCCACCACAAGCTCTGATGGCTGAAGCTCCCCTATCTGCCTTTTTCCCATCACTCGGAGCGAAAATATAACCGATATATACAAGATCAAGGTACGTATCATTATAATAAACATGCACACACTCTCCGTTCGATTTTATTTGCGGTCTTTTTATCTATTATTTACATAGCCTTTTCATATGATACATAAAAATTTCGTTGATTTTACGCGTTTTTTTTATTTAAACCGCTTGACAAAGCGGCGCGGAAATGTTAAAATAATTGGGTATGAAAAATACACACGCATAATGTTTGTACCCGTTGCCGTTTTGCCGCGGTTGGTGCAAAGCTGATTTATGCGGAGGTCAAAAAAACAAAACAAATACGGAGGATTTTTTAAAATGGCAAATGTTATTTCAATGAAGCAGCTTTTGGAAGCCGGTGTACACTTTGGTCACCAGACAAGAAGATGGAACCCTAAAATGGCTCCTTATATCTTCACAGAAAGAAATGGTATCTACATCATCGACCTTCAGAAGACAGTAAAGAAAGTTGAAGAGGCTTACTACTTCATCCGCGATATCGCAGCAAGCGGTAAGAGCGTATTGTTCGTTGGTACAAAGAAGCAGGCTCAGGACTCGATCAAAGAAGAGGCTGAAAGAGTTGGCATGTACTATGTAAACAACAGATGGCTCGGCGGTATGCTCACAAACTTCCAGACAATTGAAAAGAGAATCGACAGATTGGCTCAGATCAACAAGATGGAAGAAGAAGGCACTTTCGAATTGCTTCCTAAGAAGGAAGTTCAGATCCTTAAGAACACAAGAGACAAGCTGGAAAAGAACCTTGGCGGTATCAAGGATATGAAGGAACTTCCGGGCGCTATGTTCGTAGTTGACCCAAGAAAGGAAAAGATCGCTATAGCAGAAGCTAAGAAGCTCGGAATCCCTGTAGTTGCAATTGTTGATACTAACTGTGACCCTGATGAGGTTGATTACGTTATCCCAGGTAACGATGACGCTATCCGCGCGGTTAAGCTTATCGCTTCAACTATTTCAAACGCTATCATCGAAGGCAGACAGGGCGAAGACGCAGTAGCAGAAGAAGCTGAAACTGCTGAAGACGCTGAATAATTTCAACTTTTTTAACCAGGAGGAGAAAAAACTATGGCATTCACAGCAAAAGACGTTAAGGAATTAAGAGAAATGACAGGCTGCGGCATGATGGACTGTAAAAAGGCTCTTACAGAAACAGATGGCGACAAGGAAAAGGCTATCGAATTCTTGAGAGAAAAAGGTCTTGCTACAGCTGCTAAGAAGTCAGGCAGAATAGCATCAGAAGGTGTTGTTCTTGACTATGTAGACGGCAATGTAGGCGTTATCATCGAAGTAAACGCTGAAACAGACTTCGTTGCTAAGAACGAGCAGTTCACAGATTTCGTTACAGCAGTTGCTAAGACTGTTGCTAAGGAAAATCCGGCTGACGTTGAAGCTCTTAAGGCTATGCAGATCGCTGACGGTACACAGACTGTAGGCGAAGAGCTCACAGAAAAGATCGCTAAGATCGGCGAAAACATGAACATCAGAAGATTCGCAAGATTCGAAGGCACTGTTGCATCATATATCCACGCTGCAGGCAGAATCGGCGTTCTCGTTAAGTTTGACACTGATGTTGCTGATAAGGACGGATTCGCTGAATTCGCTAAGAACATCGCTATGCAGGTTGCTGCAGCAGGCGCTCAGTACCTCACAAGAGAAGATGTTCCGGCTGAAGTTGTTGAAAAGGAAAAGGAGATCCTTTCAATACAGGCTTTGAACGAAGGCAAGCCAGCTAACATCGTTGAAAAGATGGTTATCGGAAGGATCAACAAGTTCTATAAGGAAGTATGTCTTGTAGATCAGGAATACATCAAGGACGGCGATTTGTCAGTATCAAAGTATGTTGACAAGACAGCTAAGGAACTTGGCGGTTCTATAAAGATCGTTGATTACGCTCGTTTTGAAAAGGGCGAAGGCCTTGAAAAGAAAGAAGACAACTTCGCTGAAGAAGTTGCTGCTATGATGGGCAAATAATTAGATCATAATGAAAAGGTATCGACAATAGCGCCGATACCTTTTTTATTTATATTTTCGTGCTAAATTCATGCCGTCCGCTTGACAGCTCTTTTATATCGCCGCCTATATGCAATAGAGCTGTTGTGTTTGGCGGTATCTCACATCGGTATGTGACCTTTTCGCCATCTCTCTCCCACTCTGAGCGTATAATTCCATACGGGCTGTCATGATACCCCGACGCATACTCAAGCTTTTTGCTGAACACAGGCGCCAAAATTATCCGCTTGTACCCCGCTTCACCACTCTTGCAGCTCGTATTGATACCGAGTATTGCGCCCATCATCCACTCGCCTATCGCCCCGTAAGCGTAGTGATTAAACGAGTTCATCGACACATCTCCGAATGTGTCGGTTTCCGCTGTATATGAATTCCAGCGCTCCCAAATCGTCGTTGCTCCATTTTTCACGCTGTAAAGCCAGCTCGGGTCCTTATCCTGCAAAAGCAGAGAATACGCCGTTTCATGAAGTCCGGCCTTTGACAGAGCCGGCGCTAAATGGGATATTCCTAAAAATCCGACTGAAAGCTTGCCTCCGCGCTCATCTACAGACGCCTTAAAACACTCCGCCGCGCGTCTCATTTTTTCCTTTGGTATGAGATCAAAGTCTATGGCGAGAGCGTACGCCGTCTGGCTCGGTCTTGCGCCGCTTCCATTCCTTTCAGAATAATATGTCCTGTTTATGACGTTTCCGTTCTGATCGGTCCCACTCTTTGACTGTTCACCCCAATACGCTATACTTCCGTCTGGCTGTACCCACGCTTCATTGAACGCGCGCTTTATATTTTCATATATTTCGCTGTATTTCTCCACATCTTCCGCTTTACCGAGTAATTCCGCAATCTTTACAAACAGAAAACATGATCTTGCGGCATATGCTGTAGCAGAAAGTATGAACGGCGTTGATTCGTCATAAGCAAGGTGATCACCTCTCGACTGCTGACACTGTATATAAGGCACTGATGACAGATCTGACTTTGCCTCCTGCCCGTCGACGATCCTAACACCGTACCCCCGTCTTTCAGGCAGATCAAGATAATCGATCCAGCTGCGCATCATCTCGTAATTTTTTTCAAGAATATCTATGTCGCCGTACGCTTTGTACATCTCCCATGGAACTATCACCGCCGCGTCACCCCAGCCGGAGCATCCGCCAAGCGGTCTGTTATCTCCGCCAAGAGGAGCCGTGTCAGGGACAGCGCCGTTTCTGTTATACATAAGCTGCGCTTCTCTAAGGTCTGACAGCCATTTATTCATAAATGGTTTTATATCCATGTTATATGACGCTGTCGCCGCGAACACCTGCGCGTCACCCGTCCAGCCCATGCGCTCGTTGCGCTGCGGACAATCTGTAAACACAAGCAGAGAATTGCCGCGCTGTCCCCACTGTATGTTTCTGTAAAGCTGATTTATATTTTCATCGGAACATTCAAATCCGCCTGTGACATCACAGGTGTTCGTTATCACCATTCCCTCAACGCTTATGATCTCAATATCATTTTCTGTAAGCTCGAATCCGTTTCCGTATATTTCAACGTATCTGAACCCATGCGATGTATATGACGGAACAAAGGTCTCGCCGCTGCTGTCGCCTTTAAATGTGTATATATCTGTATTGGCAGCGCTTCTTAAATTCGCGACATATACTCTCCCGTCACGGCGGCACATCTCCCCATATCGTACATTTATAGAAATGCCCCGTTTTGCCCTTGCACGGAGTCTTATCGTTCCGACCATATTCTGACCCATGTCATACACAAAATGATTTCCAGCGGTTTTCCAAGGTTTCTGTATTGGCTTTAAACTTCTATCTACTAAAGCCGCTTCCCCCTCGGTCAGCGCCATCTCAAATCTTTCCTTTTTCAGCTCGCCGCCGTTTGTGGCTGTCACACTCTCACGCCATGGAATTATACCGCACTTTTTCCAACGGCTGTCTTTGATATCGCTCCAGTCAAATTCCATGCGCGCGTCATACATCTCGCCCTGCAAATAGTCCGAGCTGATGACAGCGCCCTTATCGGTAAAGCTCCATGAGCCGTCAGAAGCTATTATCTCTTGTGTGCCGTCAGCGTATTCTATTCTGAGCCGGCACAAAAACGCGTTCATTTCGCCATATACCATAGGCACAGGATGATATCCGACATAGCCTGTATAATACCCCTTCGCGACCGTCGCGCCTATCACGTTTCTTCCCTCTGATATCATATCTGTGACATCAAACATCTGATAGAAAATTTTCTTTCTGTAGTCAGTAAATCCCGGATCATAAAATCCCTTATTTACACGCTTGCCGTTCATATACGCTATATAAAAACCGTACGCAGATGAATACATATACGCTCTCGCAACAGGCTTTTTTATATCAAATATTTTTCTCACATTTACCGACGGAACAGGCGTCACAAGCTCAAACCTGTTTTCCACCACAAGCTTTCCGTCACACACATTACCGAGTGATGAAAGCACGGTGCTTTCATCTTCAAATCCGTCCTCCTGATACACAACAGCTGAAATATGGTTCTCTATCTTTATATTATCATAAACAGCTTTTGAGCCGGTCTGATCTATTCCTATATTAAGCATAAATTCTTTGCGCGGCTCAAAATATTTTGTTTCACCGAATATTGCAGCGTCACTTATCACATCCGCGCCGTTAACAGCGACTGTTATATTTTTCTTATTTACCGTTATCACAACATGATTTTCATATGAGATCTTATCTGAACAGCGCGCGCAAAGCTCTTTTATCTCCGGCAAATTATCTGTCCATTCATTATCATAGCATGATATCACCTTAACTGCCGAATCATCAGGAGCTATAACGACCTTTACACAGTTATCCTTATTCCGCGCGGCTATTACAAATGTGCTTGTATTACCGGCAGCCAGGCTGACATCATATGTTATCCTATATGTATCGACACCGTCTGTATTTACTGTTTTCACCGGAGAGCCTATCCACTCCGCTCCGCTCCACGCGCTCCTGTCACGGCTTAAAAGCGACGTCAAAAAGCTCCCCTCTATTTCAGACACCTCGCCATGATCATCGCCTATGATCACTCTTATATAATATTTCCGCTCAGGCTCAAGCTCTTTTTCGCATCTTATATTTTGTGAACAGCTGTCCTCTATTCTTCCGCTGTTCCATACGATATCGTTAAATTCTTCATCAGCCGCAACGATAATCGTTCTAAATGCCTGAACAGTTCCCTGTTTATCCGATCTCATTTTCCACGAAAAACGCGGATCGCGGCTGTCCGATACTCCGCCGCAGCGCATCGAATCTATTTTAAGATCATAAATCTCCATACATTTTCCTCTTATTTTGTAAGAATTTTCATAAATATAGAGGCTGCTGCAAACTCAACGAGTTCACAGCAGCCTCGCGGGGTTTTTAAATTTGATATGATCCCCTTTTTATCTGCTTCTCCAGCCCTGTTCTATCTGGTATTCTTCAATAACCCTTATGTTCTCTTTTTCGGTGTCGCTGAACTGTGCCTCCACCTTTTCCTCATCTGTTTCTGTAGGAACATAACCTCGCCTGTTCTCAAAATATTCGATCAGAAAATCATCGTCGAACGTCATTCCGTAACGCGCGTAAATCTCATAATATATAAGCTTTATTTCCTCGCGCGACAGCGCTTCAAGCTCTCGCTCTGTTATAACCCGCTCGTCAGTAGGATATAACGAGTTGCTCATGCTCTGCGACGGTCTGAACGTCGGTTCATCCGTTGGCTCTGACGGCTTCTCTGTCGCCTTTGATGAAGGCTTTTTTGTTGCCTTCGATTCCGACGGTTTCTCTGTCGCTTTTGCAGACGGCGTTGCAGTCGGCACATACGTCGATATCGCTCCGACTGTTGCAGTCGGTTCCGCGGTTGATATCGGCTCGCGCCCCTCGTTCAATGACCTGTTTATTATGACGTAAAACGCGCTCACAGACACAGCAAACAAAAGCATCAAACCCAACACCGACAATGCTATTTTCTTGCCAGATATCTTTTTCTTTTTGTTTTTCATATCTCTCCTATTTCCGGTTTCGCTGTAATATGCGCTCGGATCGCTGTATAGCTCCTCCATCTCGCTTTGCTCATCTGTTTTAGGCTCTGGTGCCTTATTTACCGATGGCTTTGGAGGCGCTATCCTCGGTTTCTCTACAACAACATTTTCTCTCTTTTCTTCCAAAGAGTCCTCTCTATCACAGAAATCACATTTAAATGTGTTCATGTTAAGCGTTCTGCCGCATTTTATGCAATACAGCTTATCAGGTCTGTTATTACGCTTCGCGGCGCTTTCAAGTCTATGATAGTAATTATCTATACTATCCTTTTCCATGTTGTTGCCACAGAATTTGCATACCGATACCGGCTCCGAATATTCAGCGCCGCATATTTTACACTTCAATTCCGCATCTCCCTTTCAGTATGCGCGGACATATTCCCGCGCAAAGCTTTATGTCAGCTTATATCCTCCTACAGGTCTTATCTGCAATACATGACACATTCCTTCGCCAAGCACAGCTTCTATCCTTGTCTTGAAATCGTCAAGCATATCGTTAGGAACAAACGCCTGCACTGTTCCGGCAAATCCGCCGCCATGAACTCTATACGCACCGCGGTCTCCTAATATCTCACCGCACATTGCAATAGTAACAGCCACCGCCTGCTGTTTTGGCATGCTCGACGCGTACACATTCTGCAAATACATATATGATGAAAGACCTGATTCCTTCGAAAGCTTAAGGAAACCTTCAAAATCACCGTTTTTAAGAGCTTCTGCCTCTTCCACAGCTCTCTTTGAGTCATGGAAATAATGGAAAGCTCTTAGAACAGCTCTGTCATTTCCCAGCTTCTTTCTTATATTTCCCATTTCACTTATAAAGTCATTATGATCCACTTCGCGCAGATACTGCTTTCCGAAATATTCTGCCACAAGCTTCATATCAGCCGGAACAGCGGCATATTCATCAGTCAGATCAGCGTGATCAGCGCCGGAATCTATGATGCAAAGTGAATGATCATATTTAGTAAGATCAAAATCTACCTTTTTTACTACCGGTTTTTCTGTGCTGTTAAAGTCTATTGAAACAACGCTGCCCACAGATGATGCCATCTGATCCATAAGACCACTCGGCTTATTATAGTATACATTCTCAGCGAACTGTCCTATCTTTGCGATCTCAACAGGATCTACCTCCGCATTTGCAAAGAGATGATTAACGATAGTTCCTATCAGCACCTCAAACGCCGCCGATGATGAAAGGCCTGATCCCTTCAGCACATTTGATTCAGTATACGCGTTAAAGCCCTTAAGCTCATGACCCATATCCTTGAACTTACGCAGCACACCTCTTATAAGCGCTATAGCCTTGTCATACTGCTCCGGATGTATCTCAAGATCAT
>CALXSW010000016.1 GCA_944391255.1 uncultured Clostridia bacterium
GCAAGATATAAATTATGATACGCCGACATATCCTTATATATCACCGGCGCCTCGATCAAAGCGCCTGTTTCTGCCATGATCCTTTCAAAATTATCATAGTAATCCATACCATCGACCGTTATTTTCCCGCCGTCGGGTATTATAAGAGAAAGCATAGCTTTCATAAGAGTAGTTTTGCCCGAGCCGTTAGGGCCGAGCAGACCGAGTATTTCGCCGCTGCCAAGCTCAAACGAAATATTCCGTATACCTCTTTTATTGCTGTACTGCTTTGTCAGCCTTTCCACCTTGATCATTTTCCTGTCCTCCTTCACAAGCTGCCCCATAATACTTTTATAGCTGTCAGTTTTATCAGATGAAATTTTCTTTCGGCGTCTGCCGGTACGCAGACGTATCGTCCGCGTACCGCATATACCTTATAAATACTATTTATGATCTATCTATCGCATTCGATACGTCTATAGGCTCTACAACTGTAGTGCCGACATCTGAGAAGCTGACGTTCAATACAACATCTGCTGTATGGCTTTCGCCGTTCTTATCCTTGCCTGTAAACTGTATGCGCATCTCTCCGTCGCGAAGAGTGCCGTCTTTATTTATTGTATAATCCATTCCGAAATTATTTACAACAGGATCCTTTCCAAGAAGATAAGGAGCGTTTACTATATTTGCCATTTCGCTTGTATCAAGCTCTACATCATATGAATTGTATGATGTGCCGATAACTCCGAGTCCTGCCTGAACAAGCTCCGGTATCTGCATATAATCGAGATTTAATGAATATGTTGTATATTCATCATTACTTTCAGTGCAAACTATGTTGCTCTTAAGATCTCCTACAACTGTGTCAAGACCAAGCTCAAGGAATCTTACTATCTTGCTGTACTCCTCATCGTCTTCTTTTGCCACTCCCCACAGGTTCTGCTTATAGAATTCCTCGTTATACGCTGTAAAGTTCTCTGAACTCTGACCTCTGCTGTAAATCTTGCCATCAGACATATAATTTTCACTGTATGATCCATATGAGTCAGTTACTAACGTATATGATTTCTTATTTACAGCGTCAAACTTGCTTGTGATATCTGTTGTGTATGACGCTCCGTCAATAGAAACACTCATTTTTCCATCTGTTGTGCAGTTCGTATATTTTGCCGTGGCGAGGATAGACTTTTTAAGATTGTCATATCCGTTTCCTGTGTTATAAACCGCGAATGATGTCGTCGCTAAAATGCATACTCCTACTACAGCGGCTATTGCTGATACTTTCTTTGTTACCTTCATAATGATTACCTCCCAATTTTTATTTGCCGTATTTACGGCTTATTATATTTGAAATCGTTTAAGCTTACCGGTATGTCTTTTCTGATCTCTTTTACTTTACATCTGCATTATATACCACTCTTTTAAAAATCCAATAAAAAAAGTTTAAACTTTTTATAAACAAATTTAAACTTTTCATTTAATGATATATGAGATAGTCATAAAAAGAGCGCTGCATTAAGCAGCGCCTTTTCAATTAATATTTATCGCTTGATACTTCTTCACCGTTTATAGTTATGTTTACATCTTTATACATACTTACGCCTGTTCCGGCAGGTATAAGCTTACCGATGATAACATTTTCCTTGATACCCATAAGCGGATCCACCTTACCCTTGATAGCCGCATCTGTAAGAACCTTTGTTGTTTCCTGGAATGATGCCGCTGACAGGAATGAATCTGTTGCGAGAGAAGCCTTTGTGATACCGAGAAGAACCGGTGAAGCTTCCGCCTCCTTAGCGCCCTTTTCACGCGCTATTTCGTTTGCCTCTTCAAATTCGAGTCTGTCTGTAAGTGAACCGATCAGAAGATCTGTGTCACCCGCATCTTCTATTCTTACCTTTCTGAGCATCTGGCGAGTTATCACCTCGACGTGCTTATCGTTGATATCAACACCCTGCATACGGTATGTTCTCTGAACTTCACGAGAAATATACATCTGAACAGCGTCAGGTCCGTTGACCTTAAGTATATCGTTAGGATTTATTGAACCGGCTGTGATAGGATCACCCTGCTCAATATAGTCGCCTTCATGAACTCTTATAGTAGCGCCGTAAGGTATAGCATATGTTCTGCTTTCACCTATCGTGTCGTTCTTTACGATGACCTCACGCTTAGCGTTGGCATCGTTTACAGAAACTGTTCCGCCTATCTCTGTTATGATAGCGACACCCTTAGGCTTACGCGCCTCAAACAATTCCTCGACACGCGGAAGACCCTGCGTGATATCGCTGCCCGACGCAACGCCGCCGGCATGGAACGTTCTCATTGTAAGCTGTGTACCAGGCTCACCGATAGACTGAGCTGCTATGATACCTACAGCCTCACCGATATCAACAAGAGTACCTGTAGCAAGGTTCTTTCCGTAACACTTAGCACATACGCCTGTCTTTGACTTACATGTGAGTACCGAACGGATCTTAACTTTGCTTATTCCCGCTTTTACTATTTTATCAGCCTGACGCGGTGTGATTATCTCATCAGCCTTAGCTATTATTTCGCCTGTTGATGGATCTTTTACATCTTCCCACGATACACGGCCTTCGATACGGTCATACAACGGCTCGATAACTTCGTTGCCGTCTCTGATATCCTCTACATCTGTCCACTTGTTTGTGCCGCAGTCGATCTCCTTAACGATAACATCCTGCGAAACGTCAACAAGTCGTCTTGTAAGATAACCTGAGTCGGCTGTACGCAAAGCTGTATCAGTAAGACCTTTACGAGCGCCGTGAGATGATACGAAGTACTCAAGTACGTTAAGACCTTCTCGGAAGTTAGCTCTTATAGGGATCTCGACTGTACGTCCCTGTGTATCCGCCATAAGACCACGCATAGCTGCAAGCTGTCTGATCTGGTTCGTCGAACCACGGGCACCTGAATCCGCCATCATGTAGATAGGGTTGAATTCACCGAGGTGCTTAAGCATTTCGTCCGTTACCTTTGATGAAGCAGCAGCCCATACACCGATTACCTGATTATATCTTTCCTCATTGCTGAGCATACCGAAACGATAGAGATTTGTGATCTTTTCTACCTGTGCCTCGGCGTCGGCAAGTATTGCCGGCTTTGTTTCCGGAACGTTGATATCAGATACCGATACTGTAAGCGCGCCGATAGTTGAATACTTATAGCCTGTAGCCTTGATCTTAGCGAGCATTACGGCACAGACTGATGTTCCGTGAGCATCTATACATTTTGCTATGATATCTCCAAGCTGACCTTTCTTTACGATAAAGTCTATCTCGAAATCGAGAGCCTTATCCGGATCAGTTCTGTCTACGAATCCGAGATCCTGAGGAATATTATTATTGAATATTATTCTTCCGGCAGTAGTTTCAACAAGCTTTGTAAGCTTCTTGCCGCCGATCTCCTTTGAAACGTATACCTTTATCTTTTCCTGGAGAGTTATTACATGTGTTGTATAAGCGAGAAGCGCCTCTTCCTGTGAAAGGAACTTCTTCTCTGTAACCTTCTTAGCCAATCCGAGGAATGTGTCTATAGACAAAGTTACAGGCTTTGATTCCATAACTATAGTTATAGGATTTTCATTATCTATCTTTGTTTCATTGAGCTTTACCTTTTCAAGTGTCAGAACGTATTTAAACGCGTCTTTCCACGATGTAAATGTCTCAATAGATTTTGTTTCGTCCTTTATTTCAGGTGTTTCCTCTGTCTGTGCAAGCATTGCGACAAATGCGGCCTGCTTTGTATCATCATTTGATATAGTTTCATATATCTTCTGGTAATTCTCACGAACGATAGTAAGATAATATGAACCGAGGATCATATCCTGTGAAGGAACTGCTACAGGGTGACCGTCCTGAGGCTTCAGCAGGTTATTAGCTGAAAGCATGAGGAATCTCGCCTCTGACTGAGCTTCCGGTGAGAGCGGTACGTGAATAGCCATCTGGTCACCGTCGAAGTCGGCGTTATACGCTGTACATACGAGCGGATGAAGCTTGAGCGCGCGGCCCTCAACAAGACGAGGCTCAAACGCCTGGATACCGAGTCTGTGAAGTGTAGGCGCACGGTTAAGAAGAACAGGATGCTCTTTTATAACATCTTCAAGCACGTCCCAAACCTCCGGACGAGTTCTCTCTACCATTCTCTTCGCGCTCTTTATGTTATGAGCTATACCTCTTGACACAAGCTCTTTCATCACGAACGGCTTGAACAGCTCTATAGCCATTTCCTTAGGAACACCGCACTGATATATCTTCATTTCAGGACCAACAACGATAACTGAACGGCCTGAATAGTCAACTCGCTTACCGAGAAGGTTCTGTCTGAATCGTCCCTGCTTACCCTTAAGCATATCTGAAAGTGATTTCAGAGCGCGGTTTCCAGGACCTGTGACTGTTCTGCCGCGGCGGCCGTTATTGATAAGCGCGTCAACGGCTTCCTGCAGCATTCTCTTCTCGTTTCTGATGATTATATCAGGAGCGCCAAGCTCAAGAAGTCTCTTAAGTCTGTTATTTCTGTTTATAACTCTTCTGTAAAGATCATTCAAGTCTGATGTTGCAAATCTGCCGCCGTCGAGCTGGACCATAGGTCTCAATTCAGGCGGGATAACAGGGATAACTGTCATTATCATCCATTCAGGTCTGTTTCCTGACAATCTGAATGACTCTACTATTTCAAGTCTTTTTATTATACGAGCTTTCTTCTGATTCTGTCCGTCAAGTCCGTCCAGCTCAGCCTTAAGCTCCTCGGCAAGAGCTTCAACATCGATCATTTCAAGAAGCTTCTTTACCGCTTCGGCACCCATGCCCGCTTCAAAAGCATCTTTGCCGTATTTTTCAAGGTATTCATTATATTCTCTGTCTGAAAGTATCTGTCCGATCTTCAGATCGTTATTTACCTGGTTTTCGTCAACACTCGTTACTATATATGACGCGAAATACAAAACCTTTTCAAGCTGTCTTGGTGAAAGGTCAAGCATGAGTCCGATAGATGACGGAACACCCTTGAAGTACCAGATATGCGATACAGGCGTCGCGAGATCGATATGTCCCATTCTCTCACGTCTTACCTTTGCGCGTGTAACCTCAACGCCGCATCTTTCACATACTCTGCCCTTGTATCTGACTTTCTTATATTTACCGCAATGACATTCCCAGTCCTTTGTAGGTCCGAATATCTTTTCACAGAAAAGGCCGTCCTTTTCAGGCTTAAGAGTACGGTAATTGATTGTTTCAGGTCTTGTAACCTCACCGTGTGACCATTTCAAAATAGTTTCAGGGGAAGCGATACCTATTTTAATTGCTTCAAAACTGTTAAATTCTAACACCTTAAAACCTCCGTATATATTTAAACCACACACTTTTCCATCTTCTCATATCGATCAGGAAGATGGAAAGTGCTTATGAATCAGCGTTTTAATTAAAAATCGTTGTCATCAAAATCAGCGTCGAAAAGACTGAGGCTTTCCTCTGCATAATCAGCAGTATCAGCGTCGCCGTCGTCCTCGATAAGCATATTGATATCATCGAGATCGCTTTCCTCTATTGAGTCTGAAACGCCGTCGCCTTCTTCCATTGTTTCAACGATTTCTTCATTTACCGTATCAATGTCATCATCTTCAAATGATGCGTCAAGGTCAATTTCTTCCATGTTGTGGTTAAGGATCCTTATATCCAAAGCCAGTGACTGGAGTTCCTTAACAAGAACCTTGAATGATTCAGGAACACCTGACTTAGGAATGTTTTCACCCTTAACGATAGCCTCATATGTCTTTACACGTCCTACGATATCATCTGACTTAACAGTGAGTATCTCCTGCAATGTGTAAGCCGCGCCGTAAGCCTCGAGAGCCCAAACTTCCATCTCACCGAATCTCTGTCCGCCGAACTGAGCTTTACCGCCGAGTGGCTGCTGAGTAACGAGTGAGTAAGGACCTGTTGAACGAGCGTGGATCTTATCGTCAACGAGGTGATGCAGTTTCAGATAATACATTATTCCGACAGTAACAGGATTGTCGAACTTTTCGCCTGTACGTCCGTCATATACAACTGACTTATATGTTTCTGAAAGACCTGCTTCACGGAATGCTTCCTTAAGATCCTCGTCACGCGCGCCGTCGAATACAGGCGTTGCGATCTTTATAAATCTGCCCGGACGAGCTGCGTCCTTTGCTGTTAAGACAGCTTCACGGAATGTGTCTGATGAGATCTTTTCAAGCTCTTCTCTCGTCTTCATGCTAAGACATCTATACGCGTATCCGAGATGCATTTCAAGTACCTGTCCGATATTCATTCGTGAAGGAACGCCCAGAGGGTTAAGCACGATCTGAAGCGGCGTGCCATCTTCAAGGAACGGCATATCCTCCTGAGGCAATACTCTTGAAACGACACCCTTGTTACCATGACGGCCCGCCATCTTATCGCCGACGCTTATCTTTCTCTTCTGCGCTATATAGCAGACAACTGATTCATTTACACCTGAACCAAGCTCGTCTGAATTTTCACGAGTGAATCTCTTTACGTCAACTATTATACCAGCCTCGCCGTGAGGAACTCTCAATGATGTATCTCTTACCTCTCTCGCCTTTTCACCGAATATCGCGCGGAGAAGTCTTTCTTCTGCTGTAAGCTCTGTTTCACCCTTAGGAGTTACCTTTCCGACAAGGATATCTCCGGCATGAACTTCAGCGCCTATTCTTATAATACCGTTTTCGTCAAGATCTTTAAGAGCGTCTTCCGATACGTTCGGGATATCTCTTGTTATCTCTTCTGCTCCAAGCTTTGTATCACGAGCTTCGCACTCGTATTCTTCCATATGGATAGATGTGAATACATCGTTCTTTACAAGCTCTTCGCTTATGAGAACAGCGTCCTCATAGTTATAACCTTCCCATGTCATGAAGCCGATAAGGATATTCTTACCAAGAGCAAGCTCGCCGTTGTCCATAGCCGGACCGTCAACGATTATATCGCCTCGCTTTACTCTTTCGCCTTCTACAACTATAGGTCTCTGATTTATACATGTGCTCTGGTTCGAACGTGAGAACTTGATGAGCTTATGCTCATGTCTCTTTCCGCTGTCGCCCATTATAACTATTCTTTCAGCGTCTACCTTTTCAACAACGCCGTCTTCCTTTGCAAGAACTGCCGAACCTGAGTCCTTAGCTACCTTATGCTCTATACCTGTACCTACGATAGGTGAATCAGTTGTCAAAAGCGGCACTGCCTGACACTGCATGTTTGAACCCATGAGCGCGCGGTTAGCGTCGTCGTTTTCAAGGAACGGGATACATGCCGTAACTACCGATACGAGCTGACGCGGTGAAACGTCCATGTAATCTATCTTGCTCGGAACTTCTTCTACTATATCCTCTCTGTGACGAGCAGATACCTTCTTATCAAGGAAGTATCCGTTTTCATCAAGCGGTTCATTCGCCTGAGCGATTATATAACCATCTTCCACATCGGCTGTCATATACTCGATCTCATCTGTAACTCTGCCGTCAACTACCTTACGGTACGGAGCTTCAACAAAGCCATATTCGTTTATTCTCGCGAATGTGGCAAGAGATGTTATAAGACCGATGTTAGGACCTTCCGGAGTCTCTATAGGACACATTCTGCCGTAATGTGAATAGTGGATATCTCGAACCTCAAATCCGGCTCTCTCTCTTGAAAGACCGCCAGGTCCAAGTGCTGAAATTCTTCTCTTATGTCTAAGCTCGGCAAGCGGGTTAGGCTGGTCCATGAACTGTGAAAGCTGTGAAGATCCGAAGAATTCATTTATTGTGGCGATTATCGGACGGATATTTATAAGAGATGTAGGTGTTATTATCTCAAGCTCCTGCGTTGACATTCTTTCACGAACAGTTCTTTCCATTCTTGAAAGACCTATTCTGAACTGGTTCTGCAAAAGCTCTCCGACACTTCTTATACGTCTATTTCCAAGATGGTCGATATCATCGCACTTTCCTGTTCCGTTTGCGAGGTTAAGGAGATAGTTTACTGATGCGAATATATCAGGAATAGTAATATGCTTTGGGCTGAGCTCGGCGAAACGATATTCTATCTGTCTCTTAGCCTCTTCCTCATCGCCGTCAGCGGCTTCAAGTATCTCCATAAGCACTGATCTCAATACCTTATCACCATGTATATCAAGGTCATCTGTATCAAAATCAACATATTCCTTAAGGTATACCATGTCGTTAGAGAATACTCTCACCTTCTTCTCCTCGATCATGATCTCTACCTGATTTACTCCGGCGCGATCGATCTTTTCAGCCATTTCAGCTGAAATATATTCGCCCTCTTCCGCTATTATCTCGCCTGTTCTCGGATCTACAACATCTTCAGCAAGCTTATGTCCCTTTATACGCGACTTTATAGCGAGCTTTTTATTGTACATATATCTTCCGACACGCGCGAGGTCGTATCTCTTAGGATCGAACAGCATGTTTGTTATAAGCGACTCGGCGTTTTCCACGTTCAGAGGTTCACCCGGACGAAGCTTTTTATATATTTCAAGAAGCGCCTCATCTCTCGATGTAGACGGATCCTTTTCAAGAGTTGAAGTGATCTTCGGGTCATCGCCGAACATATCGATGATCTGTCCGTTAGACTGCAGTCCCATAGCTCTTAAAAGGACTGTAACAGGAAGCTTTCTCGTTCTGTCAAGACGTACTGAGAATACATCGTTAGAATCTGTTTCGTATTCGAGCCATGCGCCTCTGTACGGGATAACGGTTGACTTGTACAGCGGCTTACCGTTCTTATCTCTTTCAAATTCGTAGTAGATACCAGGTGAACGTACAAGCTGGCTGACGATAACTCGCTCAGCACCATTTATGATAAATGTGCCCTGCTCAGTCATAAGCGGGAAATCACCCATAAATATTTCCTGCTCCTTGATCTCACCTGTTTCATTATTGATAAGTCTTACGCTTACCTTAAGCGGTGCCGCATACTTTGCGTCACGTTCCTTACACTCCTCAACCGAGTACTTTGGATTGTAATCGATATGGTAATCATAGAATTCAAGCGAAAGCTTTTCAGCATGGTCTTTTATTGGAGAAATATCAGAAAATACTTCTTTTAATCCCTCCTCAAGGAACCATCTGTACGAATCCTTCTGGATCTCAATCAGATTTGGCATGTCCAAAGCTTCTTTTATTGTCGCATAGCTGAGTCGTATATTTTTTCCGGCCTTCTGTGCGTGTAACATTTAGATAATCACCTCATCATTAATCTCTGTGTGTGAAGCCCTGAAAATTGTCATTTTCCGGCGGTTTAATGCCGTTTTTGCGTTTTTTACAAATTATACCTGTCAATTTCAGGGCAAACTTCTGATTATATAATCATATCACAAATACAGCTTTTTGTCAACCTGTTTTTTTGAAAAATTTTCTTTATTTTTTCTTTTGATCATGTCTGTTTATAAATACTTCTTTTTCTTTTTGATGTTGACACAACAGAGTCATTGTGATAAAATAGTTTATAAACAGAACAGGGAGGTAATAAAATGCCTGAATTCAGATTTAACATGGATTTTGTGCCCATATCAAAAGATTTTATAGAAAACGTGATGCCTAAGTCAAACGCGGCTTACGTCACGATATATATATACATGGTGTATCTCGCGTCCACCAATCAGAACAAATCTACAGCCGATATCGCTAAAAAGCTCGGACTTATAGAATCGGACGTGGTAAATGCCATAAGATACTGGACGGACAAGAAAATGATATCCGGCTCCGACTCATCTGTATTTATAAAGAAATCGCCTGACGAGGAGGTTTCTGCGGTTGAGATGAAAAAATCATTTGATGATATCGCCGAAATAATCGACGGAAACAAAATGCTTTCAGATCTCTGCATGATAGCTCAGGAAATACTCGGAAAGTCGCTTAATAATAAGGAGATAGAAACATTGTACTGGTTCTATGACCAGCTCGGCCTTTCTCCGGAAGTCATAACTATGCTTCTTGAATACTGCGTTTCCATGGAGAAGCACAATATAAATTATATAGAAAAAGTCGCTATAACATGGAGTGAGAAAAATATCACAACAATTGATGAGGCAAACGCTTATATAACAAAGAAATCGGAGAATAACGAGTTTATAACATCACTCGTTCAGCTGTTCGGCATATCCGACAGAAAGCTCTCAAACACTGAAACGAAATTCCTTGAGTCATGGCGCGATGAGCTTGATATGAGCGCCGATATGGTGGCTCTCGCATACGAGTATTGTATCACAAACACATCAAAGCTTTCATTCCCTTATATAAACCAGATACTCAAACGCTGGGCTGAACAGGGGATACGCACAATACCGGATGCAGAGGCTGACCACGAAAGCCATAAGCGAAAAAATAATCAGTCACAGCCGTCTGATATGATGACCTCAACAAGCGATATAAGCGAGATCGAAAAGCAATTCATGAATTCATACGACCTATAATGCGAAAATGCTCATAGTCCATATGGACTATGAGCATTTTCAAATTATTTTTATTCTGCCTCGCTGTATCTCATAAGAATTGACGCAAGCTCTGCGCGCGTTGTTTTTCCGGTTGGGTTTATTGTTCCGTCTCCGTTTCCATTTATTAATTCGTTTCCGTTTGCCCACTCCACAGCCTCATACGCGTAATCACTTATATTCTCACAGTCCGCAAACGCGCTTAAATTTCCGTTTAGGCTTATATCTCTGCCTGTCAAAATAGCGTATCTATACAGAATTAACGCAAGCTGTTCACGAGTTACAGCGTCGTCAGGCGCAAACACTGTATCGCTGTACCCATTTACGATACCGTTTTCCGATGCCCAGTCTACCGCTAACGCGTAATACGCATTCTCGTCTACGTCACTAAATCTCGAACTTTTACTTCCGGCGCTGCCCTCGGTCATTCTGTAAAGAACAGTTACCGCCATAGCCCTTGTCACCTCTGAGTACGGCGAAAATTGATCGTCATTTATACCCTGCATTATGCCGTTTTGAGACGCGTACAAAACCGCGTCAAAGAACCAATCAGTTTCTACCACATCATCAAACGACACATTCTCCTCCGGCTTGCTTGAAACTATTTTTATTCTTCCCTCACCGTATGGATCGCCGTAAACTGAATCAGCGCTCACATTGCCGTTAAGATTTTCTGTTATATATTTTATTATCACCTGATTGTCGATAGCGACCGATTCAAGAAGCTTATCCGCTCCCTTAAACATATTAAACCCGTCGCCTAAATCAAGCAGCATATAGTTATGTCCCGCAAGAGTATATTTTTTGTTATAGTCTATCTCTTCGCCGCCTATCCTTATATTGCGCACTCTTCTCTCGCCATCACCTATCGATTGAAATCCCCCGCTCTCGTCAGACTCACACGGCGATTCAATATAATTATGTATCTCGTAGCTCAAACCTGACACCTGGAGAAATCCTCCGAGCTCCTCCGGATTTGACGCCGACGCCCATTCAAGCGCGTCCGCTATCTGCTGTCCTGTCACTTCTATCATGCATGCCTCGTTGCCGAAAGGATGGACCGCTATAATATCTCCATAAGTTATCTCACCCATATCGATATCCGCTCTGATCCCGCCTCCGTTTACAAAAGCTATATCAGCGCCTGTTATTGCTCTGTACGCGTCAGCGCAAAGATCTCCGAGATTTGTTTCTCTGTTTCTTATTATTCTTTCACCAGACTGAGGATCTGTTGTAGTCAGTTTCACATCGCTTGACGCTACGACCTCATTCTTTATATCCTCGATTTCAGCGGCTATACCGTCGATAAACTCTTTTGTCTTATTATCCTCAGCTGTGTTTTCATCTATTTTTATAAGCTGCGCTGAAATACCGCCTTCCGCGTCTATCGTCATACATCCTATATTTTCAAGCTTTGTTCCTGTCTGAGCGACCGGTATTTCTTCCCCGTTTTCATTTTTGACAGACGCGGTGTACGCTTCATGTGAATGACCGTCTATAAAAGCGTCTATCCCTGTAGTGTTTGCGATAACATCAGAAGATGTCCACGGCTCCGACTCCTCGTCCGTTCCAAGATGTCCGACAGCTATAACATAATCAACATCCTTTTCCCTCGCGCTGTCTACCGCCGACTGAACTGTTTCATATAATATTTCACCTGTTTTATCATTTGAAAAATCGTATATCCACTCTCCGTCCTCATTTTTTAAATTTGCCGGATTTGATTTTGTCAGCGTTTCGGGAGTTGAAATTCCTACAACAGACACTTTCTTTCCCTCAGCCTCGTATATCTTATACGGCTCAAGCACCGGCGCGCCTGATACTATATCTCTGAAATTGCATGAAATATAGTCACAGTCAGCAAGCTTGGGAACATCGTCACTTCCTTTCACTATCTCAAAAAACCTGTCTATTCCATAGTCAAATTCATGATTACCCGGAACGGCGGCGTCATATCCCATATAATTCATTATATCCACCATATATCCGCCATCGGATATTGTTCCTATGATATCGCCCTGTATATTGTCACCGGCATCAATGAGCAGATCTTTATCACCTATTATTGACGCGGCGCGCGCGTAATTTTCATAAGCGCAGTGAACGTCGTTCGTAAAATATATTTTTATGATACCGTCGCTTTCATGATCCGTCGCGAGCGCGCATGTAAACGAGCTTAACACGACCGCTCCCATTGCGGTTATTGAAATAAATCGTTTTGATATGCTGTTCATATTCTGATCTCCTTATCCTGAATTGTATATATATAATATCACATATTTGTAAAGTTTAAAAGATATAAAAATGAAATATTAACAAAAATATACGTTTATTTCTGAAAGATTTTAACGAATTATTTCCGAGGTGTAAATATAACCTAAACAATTATTTTTTTATCGCGCTTTTTCGTGGTTTTTTTATCTTTCCATTCGATTGACATTATTGTCGAATATTGCTATAATATTCTGTGATTTATATTATTAGTTTTTGGGGGTGTGATCAAAATTGGTTTTTTCAAGCATAATATTTTTATTTTACTTTCTTGCGCCGCTGCTTTTTATATATTATATAGTACCTAAAAAATATAAAAACATAATTCTTTTTATAGCGAGCATAATATTCTACGCATGGGGAGAACCTAAGTACGTTTTTCTTATGCTTTTCTCTGCCGCTTTCAACTACCGGTGCGGCATATGGATAGGCACGGCATATAGAAAAAAAGCCGCTCTCGCAATAAATATATTTATCAATATAGGCTTACTCGTATTTTTCAAATACACAAACTTTATATTATCGACAGCCGGATATCTGACAAAATCAGAAATACCTCAGCTTAACATTCTTCTGCCTATAGGTATATCATTCTATACATTCCAGGCTCTGTCTTATACGATAGACGTCTACCGCGGAAAAACAGCGGTTCAGAAAAGCTTTCTGAATTTCGGACTGTATCTTTCACTTTTCCCGCAGCTCATAGCCGGACCTATCGTAAGATACAACGACGTGGCATCTCAGCTCCGCAGAAGAATTATATCGTATTCCGGAATAGTAAGCGGTTTTACAAGATTTTCAGCCGGACTGTGCAAAAAGGTGCTTATCGCTAACGCTGTAGGAAAAATATGGACAATGGTAAGCGGCTTTGATATTGCGTCACTTCCGATGTCTTTGGCATGGCTCGGAATAATATCGTATACGATACAGATATATTTCGACTTCTCAGGATATTCCGATATGGCGATAGGATTAGGCAAAATGCTCGGCTTTGATTTTCTTGAAAACTTCAACTATCCGTATAAATCAAAAAGCATAACGGAATTCTGGCGCCGCTGGCATATGAGTCTTAGCTCATGGTTTAAGGAATATGTGTATATCCCGCTCGGCGGAAACAGAGTTTCAAAGTTCAGATCATATCTAAATATTCTCATAGTATGGATGCTGACAGGACTTTGGCACGGAGCAAGCTGGAATTTCGTATTATGGGGACTCTATTTCGCGGCACTGCTCATAATCGAAAAGCTGTTCCTGAAAAAATTTCTTGAAAGATCAAGGGTGATCTCACATATATACGCGCTGTTCTTTATAATCCTCGGATGGGCTATATTTGCTGTAGAGGATATAAACAGCGTGGGACTTTTTATAAAAGCGATGTTCTCATTCGGAAATATAGGCGCTGACAGCGTTGATTTTCTTTATACACTGTCGTCATATGCTTTGCTTATTATAGCCGCGGCTGTTATATCGACCGGACTTCCTAAAAAGATCTATGACAGGATCATACCGGAAAAGCTCAGCTTTTTAAAATATATATGCGCGGTGATCGGGTTCATCATATGTGTCGCCTATCTTGTCGACGATACCTTCAACCCGTTCTTGTATTTCAGGTTCTGACAGATATTGACGGAGGTATGATATGAAAAAGAATAAAAGATCCGATAAATTTTTCGCTGTGACGTTTATTTTTCTGTTCACAGCTTGTTCAGCGCTTGTGATTTTTCACGCTCCGCGCGCTATGTCAGAAAAAGAAAACAGAACTCTCGCTCAGTTCCCAAAATTTTCTTTTTCATCTATAGCTGACGGAAGCTTTATGGACGGCTTTGAAAGCTATGCCGCGGACCAGTTCAGATGGAGAGATAAGGCGGTAACGCTTAAAGCCGATATTGAAAAGCTGATAGGAAAAAAGGATAATAACGGTATATATTTCGCAAAGGATAATTATCTTATACAGCGCTCGGACAGATTTTCCGACAGCGTATTAAGTCCGAATATGGATTCTATCGTGAATATGAGCGCGCTTGACGAGTACAATATAACAGTAGCGTCCGTTCCAACAGCGTTTGAAATACTAAAGGATAAGCTTCCCGATCATGTATATGACGACCGTATATCACGCGTGCAGAATTATATATACGGTTCTCTTGACGGCTGGGTAAATGTATGCGACACAACTCAGATACTTAACGAGCATAAAGATGATTACATATTTTACAGAAATGACCATCATCAGACATCTTTAGGCAGCTATTACGTCTATCAGGCTCTCGGTCCGTATCTCGGATATCAGCCGTACACGCTTGACTCATTTGACAGAGAGATAATGTCAGACAGTTTTCTCGGAACGACATGGTCAAAGGCGAGTATTTCATCAGCGGAGCCTGACACGATAGAAAAATTCACTTTAAAGAATGCCAATATCCAATGCACAGTTGAATATCCGCTTGAGGGCAACACATTTGACAGCATTTATCAGCCTGATTTTCTCGACACAAAGGATAAGTATTCCTTTTTCCTCGGCGGCAACCACGCTCTTACAGTTATCCGCTCAAACTGCGGAACAGGCCGCAAGCTCGCCGTGTTCAAGGATTCATACTCGCATTCAGTAGCGCCATTCCTCGCAAACCATTTTGATGAGATACACCTTATAGATCTGCGCTACTATAATGACGATATGTATAAATATATGGGTGAAAACGGCATAACGGACGTTCTTCTCTTGTATGAGGCGGAATCATTCCTGTCTGACTCAAACATCAAAAAGCTCGGCGATATAGCTCTAACCACAGATTACTTCTATGCTCCGCCTTACGGATATTTAGACGAGCAGGAGGCTGTAGATAACGATTACTTCGCTGACGCGCTGTTCTTTGGCGACTCGCTGATCGACGGCATGGGGCTTTATTCCGGTCTTCCGTCAGTATTCCTCGGCAAGACGTCATTAAGCACTATAACAGCGTTTACATTCAGCGCCAATGACGGATCGGGAACAATGATGGACTCAATGCTTTCAAAGACCGGCATAGGAAAATATTATATATGCCTTGGAATGAACGAGGGCGGATATATTTCACCTGAGGATTTCAAGGGGTATTATAAGAAGATAACAGACGGCATAAAGAGCGTGAATCCAAACGCTGTTATATACATAATGTCCATAACGCCTATAGAAAGATCAGCGGAGGGAGGTAACGGCATCACAGCATCAAAGATAAAAACGCTAAACAGCAGTCTGATAGAATTTGCTCAGACTGAGGGCTGCTATTATCTTGACGTATACTCATGCCTTGCAGAGCCTGACGGATATCTTGCCGACGGTGTCGCATCTGACGGAGTACATTTCGGAGCGCCTTATTACGCGCGATGGACCGAATACCTTAAAACTCATGCCGTAAAGACAAGAAAGGCTGTTCGCCAGGCGGCTGCGATAAAATATTACGCCGGCGGAGGCGCGGCTGATACCGACGCTCTCGCTCAGCAGATATTGAACGGCGTATCATTCGTTGAACAGCTAAACCCTATAACTGAAAATATAGTGGGCAGCACATATTCGCTCGGAGCCGGAGAGGTTCTTGGCGGCTCAGTATACGTTACGGGCGGAGCGACAGCTGAAGAAATAGCTGTTTTTGAGCTTGCCTCGCCTGAGGCCGCTCAAGCATTTACAGCTA
>CALXSW010000017.1 GCA_944391255.1 uncultured Clostridia bacterium
CGTCTTATTGATGCGCCGCACGCCGAAAGATAACCTTCTATATTTTCATACCCTCTGTCTATAAAATCTGTGCCGCGCACGACCGATCTTCCCTCCGCCGCAAGCGCCGCTAAGACAAGCGCCGCTCCGCCGCGCAGCTCATGCGCTTCAACATTCGCGCCACTGAGTTTTTTTACGCCTCTTACGACAGCGCTCCTGCCCTCTACCTTTATATCCGCTCCCATTCTCACAAGCTCATCTACATGTCTGAACCTGTTCTCAAAAATATTTTCAACAAATACGCTCGTTCCGTCAGCTACGCATGACAGCGCCATAAACGGTGATTGTATATCCGTCGGGAATCCGGGATACGGCATAGTTTTCAGAATATGTATATTTTTTATTTTACCGCTGCTTTTTAGAGTGACTGAGTTTCCGTCCTGTCTTATCCTTCCGCCCATTTCTCTTAAAACAGACAATCCCGCCTGCATATGTGACGCGTCAGAACATGTGAGCCGTATCGCGCCGCCGGTTATCATAGCTGCTATAAGATACGTTTGAGCCGCGATCCTGTCAGGCATTATAGTATATTCCGAGCCGGAGAGCTTTTTTACTCCCTCTATGCTCACAACGCTTGAACCGGCTCCCGACACCTTAGCCCCCATAGAGTTTAAGAAGTTGGCAAGATCGGCAATTTCCGGTTCTCTTGCGGCATTTGTGATAACAGTTATGCCATCAGCCTTTACAGCCGCGAGCATTATATTTTCAGTTGCTCCTACGCTTGGAAAATCAAGATGTATATCGCACCCTTTTATGTTTTCGCCCTCGCACCTTAAATATCCATGCTCCTCTGTTATCTCCGCCCCCATCTTTCTCAGTGCCTTTAGATGAAGATCTATCGGTCTTAACCCTATCGGGCAGCCGCCCGGCATCCCCACCACAGCCTTTCCATACGCTGTAAGTATCGCGCCAAGAAATATTATCGAAGAACGCATTTCGCGCATAAGTCTTTCGTCTATTTTACAGCCCGTCAAAGTTGACGAGTCCACCGTGACAGTACCTCTGTCGAACGTCACACGACAGCCGAGTCTTTCGAGTATCTGCTTTGTTTTCTCAACATCTCTGAGCCACGGGCAATTGTGTATAACGCATTTCCCGTCCGCAACGAGCGATGCCGCCAGAATAGGCAGCACAGCATTTTTCGCGCCCTGGACCTGTATTTCACCCCTAAGAGGTATCCCACCATCTATTACAAGCTTATTCATAACGCAGCACCTCACAAAATTGATTCTGAGGTATAATATGCTGTAATGATGGTTATTGTCACATCATATTATATTCATAATATGTCCGGATTATGTTTCTGTTTTTGTATATCAGCCTTCTATAGCGTGGATCTTCGCTATTCTTTCAGCGTGGCGGCCGCCGGCAAATTTAGTGTTCATCCATTCGTCTATCATCATAAACGCAAGTTCTCTGCCTGTGACTCTTCCGCCAAGGCATACGATATTTGCGTTATTATGCTCCTTTGACATCTTTGCGCTGAAAACATCGCTTATAAGAGCCGCTCTTATGCCCTTAAATTTATTAGCAGCCATAGAGATGCCTATACCTGTTCCGCAAACGAGTATACCTGCTTCAGCATCGCCGTTCTGGACTGCCTCGCATACAGGGCGCGCGCAGTCAGGATAGTCAACGCTCGCCTCACTGTATGTGCCGTAATCCTTGAATTCCACACCCTTTTCCTCAAGGTGCTTCTTTATATGCTCTTTTAATTCATAACCGCCGTGGTCGCTTCCTATTGCCAACATATTAGTTATTCTCCCTTCGCTTTTCTCTCATCATATTCGCGCTCTGCCTGCGATTTACGCAGATACAGAGGCCGCAGCGCGCCGTATTCACCTATACAGCCATTCTCTGCCTTTTTTGCGGCAAGAGCTGCCACAGATGACGCTCTGACCTCGCACAGCTGAGCCGGGGCAATTTTTCCGCCCTTCAGCTCGTCACAATGGCGCATTGCTCCGTCTCCGGCATATATGACATTTAAGGCAGAAAATCTCTCGTTTATCTCCCCTATCGTCATAACGCATGGAGCTATTACCTCTTTCATTTCCCCGTTTTTAAACTCATACGCAGCCGCGAACACCTCGTCACGTCTTGCGTCAAGCATAGGCACTATTACCGTTTTCTCATTGCAGGCAAAATTATATGCCAGCCCCTCAAGCGTGTTGACCGCCACAGCCGGCTTTTTCATCGCCTGCGCGAAAGCGCGCGCTGTGGATATGCCTATCCTTAGTCCTGTAAACGAGCCGGGTCCGACCGTCACAGCAAACGCGTCTATTTCCGATATATTCATATTCAGATCATCAAACAGCCTTTCGACCATTACCATGATGTTCTGCGAATGTTTCCTCTGGTTTCTTATCACATATTCGCCAAGTATAACTCCGCTGTCAAAAACAGCTGCTGACGCCGGAAAAGAAGCCGTATCTATCGCAAGGATTTTCATCGCTGCCTCCTGATCATTTTCTGATATTCTCAAATGACACGGTTCTGTAATTATCGCCCTTTTCGTCATTTTTAAGTATTGTAACCTTTATATATTCGTCCGGCAATATGTCCTCTATAAGCTCCGCCCATTCTATTATGCACACGCCGTCACTTTCGATGTACTCATCATATCCGATCTCATACATCTCCTCCGGATCAGCTATCCTGTACACATCAAAATGATAGAGCATCAGCCTGCCCTCATATTCATTCACTATCGTAAATGTAGGGCTTGTCACATGCTGCTTTATCCCGAGAGCCTTAGCGAGTCCCTGCGTGAACGCAGTCTTTCCCGCGCCCAGATCGCCGTACATAGCAATGACTTCGCCGCCCTTTAAGGTATCGGCAAAGTCAGCTGCTATTTTCTGTGTTTCCTCATAAGAATTTGTTTCAAATATTTTCATTCAAATATTTTTATCAGAATAAACCTGAAATTACTCCTGTTTCATCAATATCTATTTTTTCCGCTGCCGGCAGCTTTGGAAGTCCCGGCATAGTCATAATACTTCCCGATTCAGCGACTATAAAGCCGGCGCCGTTCGATATTCTCACAGTTCCTATCTCAACTGTAAATCCTTCAGGACGGCCGAGCAGCTTCGCATTATCTGACAGAGAATACTGTGTCTTTGCCATACAGATCGGTTTCTTGTCAAGTCCAAGTTCCTCAAGCTGCTTTATTGCCTTATTTGCCTTAGCTGAATACGAAACACCCGCGCCGCCGTATATCTTTGTAACGATGGCGTTTATCTTATCCTTTATAGACATTTCAGTGTCATATACAGGATGATATTCAGCCGTGTTATTTTCAACAGCATCAACCACAAGACGCGCGAGTTCCTCGCCGCCTTCTCCGCCCTTTGCAAACACTTCGCAAAGCGCGCACTTAACGCCGTATTTTCCGCATGTTTCGATAACTGTGTTCAGCTCCGCGTCAGTATCCGAGCTGAAACGGTTTACTGCAACAACTACAGGAACTCCGAATGACTGCATATTTTCTATATGCTTTTCAAGATTTGTTATGCCCTTAAGGAGCGCGTCAATATTCTCTTCCTGCAATTCTGCCTTTGGTATTCCGCCGTTGTACTTCAGAGCGCGCACAGTAGCCACTATAACTACCGCCGACGGTCTTAAACCTGACATACGGCACTTTATATCCATAAACTTTTCAGCGCCGAGATCCGCTCCGAATCCCGCCTCTGTTATAGCGTAATCGCCAAGCTTTACAGCTAACTTTGTAGCCTGAACACTGTTGCAGCCGTGCGCTATATTTGCGAACGGACCGCCGTGAATAAACGCCGGAGTATGCTCAAGAGTCTGAACTATATTAGGCTTTATAGCGTCCTTTAAAAGCGCTGCCATTGCGCCGTGCGCGTTAAGCTCTTTAGCATATACAGGCTGACCTGATCTTGAGTAGCCGATTATTATCTCGCCGAGTCTTTTCTTGAGATCCGCGAGGTCATTTGCAAGGCACAATATAGCCATAACCTCTGATGCTACCGTTATCATGAACCCGTCCTCGCGCGGTATACCGTTCATCTTAGGTCCCAATCCTACAACTACGCTTCTAAGCGCTCTGTCGTTCATATCGAGAACGCGTTTCCATACTATATTATTTACATCTATATCAAGAGCGTTGCCCTGATGGATGTGGTTATCTATGATAGCAGCCAACAGATTATTCGCCGCTGTAATAGCGTGCATATCGCCTGTGAAATGAAGGTTTATATCCTCCATCGGCACTACCTGCGCGTATCCGCCACCTGCTGCTCCGCCTTTTACGCCCATTACAGGTCCCAATGACGGCTCACGGAGCGCGATAAATGTCTTCTTGCCTATTCTGCGCATAGCGTCACCGAGGCCTATCGTCACAGTCGTCTTGCCCTCTCCTGCCGGTGTAGGGTTTATAGCTGTCACGAGCACGAGTTTTCCGTCCTCATTTTTTTCAGCCGCTCTCACGGCCTCCGCCGTGATCTTAGCCTTGTACTTTCCGTACATTTCAAGATCTTCTTCCGGGATCCCAGCCATTGCGGCAATGTCCTTTATATGCAGCATTTCAGCCTGCTGAGCGATTTCAATATCTGATAACATAAATTTCTCCCCCATCTCTGCCTCACAGCTATATTTTGCCGTCCGGCATGCCTTTTCGTTGATGTCTTATAATGCAAATAGAGCTGAACGATATATTATCCAGCCCAAGGATGCATTTTTCTGTCTGTATCTAAATGTAATTTGCTTTTCTCTATTTGTATTCTTTACTATTATATTCTGATATATCAGCTGTTTATATGCTCATCTCTGTCTTCTCTTACTTTTCTGAGGAGAAGGTCAAGTCTATGCTCAACATCAGCAAGGATATCATCTACATATCTTTCAGTATCCATGCGAAGCTCCTTTGACTCAGCTTCTGACATATCACGGATCTGATCTGCCTTTTCATAAGCCTGTCTTGTTATTTCATGTTCATCTATCAGTTTTTCCTGCATTTCCTCTGCTGACTTTGTTATAGCGTCTGCTCTCTCGCGAGCCTCGTCGAGAATTCTCTGTCTTTCTGTCTTTACAAACTTAGCTTCCTTAAGCTGATCAGGATAAACAAGTCTTATTTCCTGAATATAGTCAAGAAGCTCGTCCTTGTCCATCATTATCTTGCCTGTTAGCGGCACAGTTGACGCCTTGTTAATGGTCTCCTCCATCATATCAATGATTTCCATTACATCCATATCCATATCCATTGTTCCAAAACTCCTTTTTTTTAAAATCAGTACATCGCAAAAACATTTGCATAATGCCGTATCGAAATGATACTAATTTCCTATTTATATCTCTCTTGTATCTCGCCAATTATCTCCGCCGGAACGAGATCCGACAGATCACCCTTATACCCCGCAAGCTCATTTACCATGCTTGAGCTTATATACGAATATTTGGAATTGGTCATCATGAACATAGTCTCGCAGTCGGAAGCGAGCGTCTTGTTAAGCAGCGCCATCTGAAACTCATATTCAAAATCGTTCACAGTGCGCAAGCCTTTTATTATAACATTAGCGCTGTGCTCCTTTGCGAAGTCAACGAGAAGACCTTCAAAAAAATCTGTTTCCACATTATCAAGATGCTTCGTAACTCTTTCTATAAAGTCCACTCTCTGCTCAACGCTGAACTTTGGCTGCTTATTTTTATTTCTAAGCACACCCACGACCACCTTGTCAAATATCTTGCTTGCGCGCTCGATAATATCGAGATGACCGTTTGTTATCGGGTCAAAGCTGCCCGGATAAACCGCAATTCTCATTTACCTAACCCTTCATTTTTCTGTATATCGTAATATAGCTGCGACCGTATTTCTTCTGCTTTACTATCTCCAAGCCGCCTTTTTCGCTTTTAAAATCAGTATTGTCACTTTCGAGGACAATAATTCCGTCCTCGTTCAATAAATCGTTATCTATGATGCATTCAAGCGTAGGCTCTATAAGACCTTTGTTATATGGCGGATCAAGAAAAATTATGTCAAACCCGCTTTTGCAGTCTTTGGCATAATCAAAGCATGATCTGTTTATGACAGTGCAAATATCATTAAATCGCAGGGAATCGATATTTTTTTTGATCAGAGCGACAGAACGCTCATCTGCATCTATAAGAGTCGCATGCTCCGCGCCTCTTGAAAGCGCCTCAAAAGAAAGCGCGCCGCTGCCTGCATACATGTCAAGCACCTGCGCACCCGGCACATAAAACTGAATCAGATTAAATATCGCCTCTTTAACTCTGTCTGTCGTAGGCCTTACATCTCTGCCTTCAAACTCAAAAAGCTTATGCCCCCTGCGGCATCCTGAAATAATTCGCATCTACATTACTCCAATTTCATACTATATTCTACATTAAAAATAATAAAAGGTCAACACCTAATATTAAAATTAAATAAAAGATACAAAATATTAACATTCTGTAAAACGAATGAAATATTATTACATTCGTTTTACAGAATTATGTTCATTTTATATCTCTTCAGTAAATTCAGGAAGTATTTTTCCTCTTACATAGTCATTTTCAGGCACTGGGATATTTGTGTCCATTTCAGGTCCTATATAGAATCCTGTCTGTGTACACTGATTATACGCGGTGTTCTGGAAAGCGACACTCGTTCTGTATACGCTGTCATGCATCAGTGTGTAGAACTTGTAATCCGTGAGATGAGTAGTCGTGTATATTCTCAGCTCTGTATTGTCCTCGCTTCTCCATACTACCTCTTCACGCCAGTCGCCGAGGATATCAGCCTGAATACAAGGTGTGCCCTTTGTGTAGTTGTTTGAGAACACTCCCTCAGGAGCGAGAAGCGTTATGAGCTTTGAATTTTCATAATCCCATTTATAGATCTTAGGATGACCCGCTATCGCTCTCGTTTCTCTCACGTTCATATCATGGTCGAGCAATTCTCTTAAAAGGTCGCCGTCCCACCATATAGCGAAGTTTATTGATTCAGGTCCTTTTTCAAGGATAACCTCGACGTCCATTGTGTAAAGTCCCTCGTCCATTACCCAGCACTGGTTTCCTCTGTATCGAGGATCTATCTTAGCGCAAAGACCTCTTGTAGTATCGCGGCCTGTTCTGAGGCCAAATCTGATCTTGCCCGTAGCCGGATCTCTCGATTCGAATCCATATTCCGCGTCAGCCTCTTCATGTATCTGGAAGCAGTCGAGGTTCGGTGTGTCTGGATCAAAGTTGCCGACATTTATACAGTCGCCGTGACCGATACCTGTTGAGTACATTCCTGTACCGTCATGATCTACCGCCATAGCTCCGTATACGATCTCATCTCGTCCGTCACCGTCAACATCGCCAACGCCGAGGTTATGATTTCCCTGAGCTGTATATTCTATATTCTCATCTTTGTTCGCTCTAAATGCCCATCTCTTTGTGAGCTTATTGTCAACAACGTCATACGCTACAAGGTTTGTCGGGCGGCCGTGGTCATAATATCCGCGGCACATGATAACGCTCGGGTTCTCGCCGTCAAGATATGCTACGCACGCGAGGAATCTGTCAACTCTGTTGCCCCATGAGTCGCCCCATTCCGACACATCGCCGCGCGCCGGATCATAAAGAGTAGTATCTATTATAGCTCCGTCCTTTCCGGCAAACATAGTCAGATACTCAGGACCGTCTATTATAAATCCGTCTTTGTTTCTGTAATCGGCGTCAGCGTCGCCTATAACGTTTCCAACTCCGTCAACAGTTCCGTCAGCCGTCTTACAGATAAGCTCAGCGCAGCCGTCATTATTAAAGTCATATACCATAAACTGTGTATAGTGTGAACCGGCTCTTATATTTCTTCCGAGATCTATTCTCCAGAGCTTTGTTCCGTCAAGCTTATACGCGTCAAGATAAACATTACCTGTAACGCCCTTATGTGAGTTATCCTTGCCGTTGCAGTCCCATCTCAAAATGATCTCATATTCACCGTCGCCGTCAACGTCCGCTACAGACGCGTCATTTGCTGTATATTCATGTACTATTCCATCAGGAAGCAGCACTGATTCAGGCTTGTCAATCGGTATAGGTATATACGGAGTCGGGAGAACCTTAGTTGAATATCCTTCCTTTTCCGCCTTTCCGTTAAGAACTGCCTTTACGGTGTATTCATCTCCGACCTTACCGTCCTTATCGAAATAGTTTGTTGAAGTCGTTATTACATCTGTTATTCTCTCGCCGTTTCTGTAAAGCACAAAATCTATTCCGAGCTCATATTCATAAGCGTTGAGTCTCCAGCTTAAGAACACGCCGTCATCAGCTATAACAGCCACAAGACCGCGGCTCAGCGTTTCCATCTTCTTTTTCTTTACAGGCACGCACGCTTTTACGAGAGTTTCCTCTCTCTTTGTAACGCCCGCTAATGTCACACCCTCTACGGCATATATAAAATCAACCGATGAGTGGATATCAAAGCCTGTAAATGACGTTTCTTTAGTCTTTCCGAGCAGCTTATAAAGTCCGTAAGGCGCTTTCTGATATACGTTGTAATATACGGCTTCTGTTCCTGTCCATGACAGCTTTACAGTTTCTCCGTCAACCTCAGCCGCAAGCTCGTTTACCTCACCTGTGACAGCCTTTCCGTTTACGACCTTTACAGCCACTGTGCTTGATGATTCAGTATTGAATCTATGTCCGTAAAGAGCTGTAACCGTATATTCATAGCTGTCAGCTAAAAGAACTGTATCATCTGTGAAACTCTCTGTTATCACCTCACGGACAATATCAGTTTCTCTGTTCTGCTTGTTAAGACGCTTTACAGTGTAGCCATACGCGCCGTCTACCTTATCCCATGTCAGCTTAACGCTGCATGACTCAGGTGAAACCAGAACTTCTGCTGACACATCTGTCATTTTAAGCTCAGATTTCTTTGAAAACTCTATAGCGTTTAAGACAGGATGCTTTCCGTCAAGAAACTCAAAAACAAGCTTTCCGTCATTTACCTCTACCTCATATTCGCGCGATG
>CALXSW010000018.1 GCA_944391255.1 uncultured Clostridia bacterium
TTAATAAAAAACAAAAGTACAAAAGAGCGAATATTGGGTCCGCGTGAGGTATGAGAGCGGAATGAAATAATTATTGTTCGCTCTTTTGTATATACATTTGGAGGTTAAAATGCAGTATCATAGTACCAGAGATAATAGTATAAGTGTAACATCGGCTCAGGCGATAAAGCAGGGCCTTTCATCGGAGGGCGGCTTGTTTGTACCTGAACAGTTCCCGTCAGTTACATTAGACGAAATCGAATCATTGTCATCGAAGTCATATCATGAGAGAGCGTATTTTGTATTAAACAGGTTCTTGACAGACTTCAGTGAAGAAGATCTTAAGAAGTGCATAACATCGGCGTACACAAAGGAAAAGTTTGGCACAGAGGCTATAGCACCTGTATACAAGCTCAATGACGAGGTTTACTTCCTTGAATTGTGGCACGGACCGACATGCGCGTTCAAAGATATGGCGCTTCAGATCTTGCCGCATTTCCTCACAACGTCAATGAAAATGACAAACGAGGACAAGGAGATAATAATTCTCGTGGCAACATCGGGAGATACGGGCAAGGCGGCTCTGGAAGGCTTTAAGGACGTTGACGGAACAAGAATAATCGTATTCTATCCTGACAACGGCGTATCGGAGATACAGAAGCTTCAGATGGTGACGCAGCGCGGAAATAACGTATCTGTAGCGGCGGTAAAGGGTAACTTTGACGATGCGCAGAGCGGCGTAAAGCGTATATTCACAGATGAGGATTACAAGGAATTGCTTGACAGAAACGGATTCAAGCTTTCGTCAGCAAACTCTATCAACTGGGGCAGACTTGTTCCTCAGATTGTATATTATTTCTCAGCATACGCAGATCTTCTTGCTTCAAAGGAGATAGAGATAGGCGATGAGATAAATGTCGTTGTTCCTACAGGAAACTTCGGAAACATTCTTGCGGCATACTATGCTAAAAAGATGGGCTTGCCGATAAAGAAATTTATCTGCGCGTCAAACGCTAACAACGTTTTGACTGACTTTATAAAGACAGGTAAATATAACAAGAACAGAGAGTTCCACACAACTATATCACCGTCTATGGATATACTTATCTCATCAAACCTTGAAAGATTCCTTTATGATCTTTCGGGAAATGATGACGCTGTTATAACTGATCTTATGAATCAGCTCAACACAAACGGCGAGTATGTTGTTCCTGACGCGATAATGGCAAAGATGCAGGAATTGTTTGATGCTGACTGCTGTAACGATAAGGAAACAATGGCTTCTATAAGAAAGACATATGACGAGTACGGATATACAATGGATACTCACACAGCTGTTGGTAAGAATGTATACGACAAGTATGTTGAGAGAACAGGCGACAAGACAAAGACAGTTATAGCATCAACTGCAAGCCCGTTCAAGTTTAACCAGAACGTGCTTATCGCGCTTGAAGACTGCAACGCGGTAGTCGGCAAGGACGAATTCGAGCTTCTTGAAATGCTTTCAAAGAAGAGCGGTCTAAAGGTGCCGGAGTCACTCGCGGAGCTTAAGGATAAGACGCCTATCTTTAACACTGTTGTAGATAAGGACCTTATGAAAAACACAGTATCAGATTTTCTTAAGGTGGAATAATAGGTTTATAGTATTGATGAAATTCCCGTGTCAGAGAGCAGATCATATTTAGGTACTATTGACCTGATAAGACACGAAACAGCGAGGAATATATTATTTTGTATATTGATAGCGATGTTTTCTGATGAAGGAGGGCGCACCGCACTGTAGTAGGTGCGATGCGCTTTTTTAGTATCTGTAGCCGAATATCGGGAGAAAAGGAGAGAGGTTATGGTCAGAACTAACGAGCTTATAGAAAAGCTTACTAACGGAGAATACAATGAAAAGCTGTCGTACATATATTCATGCACAGGCGATGTGAAATATTATGCTGACAGATATATAAGCGTTATAAACGGATATGGTGAAACATTTGGCGAGGCTGAAAGTCTTGAGCTGTTTTCAGCTCCGGGCAGAACAGAGATAGGCGGCAACCACACAGACCATCAGCATGGCTGCGTTCTTGCTGGAAGCGTAAATCTCGATGTTATAGCAGCTGTATCGCTTAACGGTGAAAACGTTATAAGAGTAAAATCAAAAAATTATGATATGGATGTTATAGACATAGATGATCTTGAGATACATCCGGAGCAGTATGACAAGGCTATAGCGCTTATAAGAGGCGTGCTGCGTAAGTTCAAGGATATGGGTCATGAGCTTAAGGGCTTTAACGCGTATACTGAATCAAATGTGCTGAAGGGATCAGGCCTTTCATCATCTGCGGCGTTTGAGGTGCTGATAGGAACTATCGTTAATCATCTCTTTGCAAATGCGGAGGTAGATCCTGTTGAGCTCGCAAAGATAGGACAGTTCGCTGAGAACGTATACTATAATAAGCCGAGCGGTCTTATGGATCAGATGGCATCATCTGTGGGCAGCGTTGTTTCAATAGACTTTAACAGCACAGAAAAACCGGTAGTAAAAAAGGTAGAT
>CALXSW010000019.1 GCA_944391255.1 uncultured Clostridia bacterium
ACGCAGAGCCTGAGCCGCCTCCTGTTGACGAGGTTCCAGATGTTCCGTTTGCCGGAGCCGCCGACGGAGATGGTATTGGTGACGGACTTCGCGATGGCATAACTGTCGGCATAACTGTTGGCGCTTCAACTGTTGGCACCGGAGTGACCTCTGTAACAACTGCTTTTTCTGTATTCTTATATACATACAAGCCGGCTGAAACTCCACCTGCAACCGCTACGAGAATACCAAGGATTATAAGCACCTTGTTTCTTCTCTGTCTTTTCTTCTTCTGATTTCTTCTGTTTTCTATCTCATCAAGCTGTTCTTTCTTTTCCTGCTGCATACGCTCCATCTGTTTTCTACGCTTGATCTCATTTTCATCCAATAATTCCTCAACCTCATCGAAGTCTGTTTCTTCATTTTCTTCAGTCTCGTTCAAATCGTCGATTTCACTTTCGGATACTTCAGCAGCTGCTTCTTCATCTTTATACTGCATACCGCAGAACTTGCACTCTGCAGCATCGTCTTCGATCAATGCTCCGCATTTTTTACATATCATAGTTCATTCCTCCTGTTTAATCGCCTTGTCCTAAATCGAACACAGCTTGATTAAGGTTTTTTAACTTATGTATATCATGATCATAAAATATCATTATCTATACAATTATATATTGTATCTGCTAAAAAGTCAATACCATATGACATTAAATTTTAATGACAATTATTACATTGTCCTAAAAAGCTCTCACACTCTGTTGTCGTCACTGTCCTCATCGTCTTCATTTTTTTCAAGAGTCATTGAGTCGAGCTTTGCGATAACGTCAAAGTTCTTCATTCCTGCCGCATATCCGAACGTTGATGCCGCGATAGATACGACTGATGCCGCCGCGGCTATTATCCAGATCGCCGATGTGTTGCTGAATAAAAATCCCATATATGGTGATATCCATATTGTCATTATCAGATTTACAAGAACAGAACCCCAGTTATTCAATGACTGTCCGTCAGCTGTTGTAAACAATGCTCTGTTTCCCCAGTATATAGCTGCCGCCGCGATTATCGTTACAGCTATGAACGCGCCCCACAGCACGCCCCATTTTATATTTGCCTTAAGCGGCGTGTACGGCTTTGCGTCAAATGTCGCGAGACGGTGCGCTCCGCTGTATATCATAAACGCGTACAGCGCGACAAAAATTATTGACACTATGTATTTTATAACATCTTTGTCAAGATAATACCAACATGCCACCGTCTGGATCACAAATGCCACTATAACAGCCATTACATGGTTCAGCAGCATTCTTCCGAACTGATATCCTCTCGTTATATCAACAGAATTTCTCATTTTACGATTTTCTCCTCTCAACTCATTGCCGCATTTTTTCCGGCTATATATCCTGAGCTCCACGCCCACTGTAAATTATATCCTCCGCAGTCGCCGTCTATATCAAGCACCTCTCCGCAAGCATAAAGTCCCTTGATCAGCTTTGACTCCATCGTAGCGCTGTCAAATCCCGCTGTTTCAGCTCCGCCCTTTGTGACCTGAGCGTTATTCCATGACATCGTGCCTGTTATATTAAAGCGCCACCCTTTTATCGCTGAAACTATCTTCTTTGCCTCAGCCTCTGTGAGCGATGAGCTTTCGCGTGACAGAGGCGCAACGCCTACCGATTTTAACAGAGCCTGACCAACTCTCTTATTTAGCATACCTGTGAAAAACTCCTCAAGCGGCACATCATAAAGGTATGCCATTCTCTCATATATGATATTAAGAACATCATCAGACGTATGATCTGGCATCATGTCTATCTCAATCGTCTTATCACCGTTAAGTCTTGACGTCAGCTCAAATATAGGCGGACCTGAAAGCCCGTAATCGGTAAACAGCAGCTCTCCGCGCGAGCTGTTCCTACCGATCGTGACATTCGCGTCTATCTTTATACCCTTTAGCTTTTTAACGATATCTGTATCTGTTTTTATCTGCACAAGCGATGGGCGCAGAGCGGTTATTTTATGCCCAAACGATTTTAACAGCTCGTATCCGCTCCCGTTTGAGCCAAGATCCGGCGCCGCTTTTCCTCCGGCGGCAATTATGACCTTGTCAAATTTATCCTCTGTGCCGGAATATGTCCTGACAATAAATTTTCCGTTCTTTTTCTCAATGCTCTTTACATCCAGATCGCATCTCACCTCTGTACCCGTTCTTTCCACGCGGCGGCGCAGCACATCAAGCACTGCTGACGCTGTGTCAGAATACGGATACACCTTTCCGCGCTCTTCCTCTTTCCACAGTATTCCAAGCTCCGAAAACAGTTCCAGAGTTTCATTGACCCAGAACCTTTTTATCGCTCCGTTTACAAATGACGGATCCTTGCCGTGGTAATTTTTTGATCCGGCGCCCGTATTTGTCATGTTGCATCTTCCGTTGCCTGTGGCGAGAATTTTTTTCCCTACACGCTTTGTACGCTCGAAAACAGTCACGTTAGTGTCTTCATTCTTAGCGGCTACAGCTGCCATTAGTCCCGATGCCCCGCCGCCTATTATTGCTATATCTGTCTTACTCATATTCGTCTGCCTCATCGTCCTCCGGATACTCGTTTTCACCGCTGTCTTTTCTTATAGACTTAGCTTTTGCCATCACGTATTCGCTTGCTATAGCGCGTATCACCGCGACTACAGGCACTGAAAGCAGCATTCCCAAAAATCCGAACAGCGTGCCGCCGACAGAAACGGAAACGATCACAAGAAGCGGACGTATCTCAAGATGATCGCCCATTACCTTAGGCGCTAAAACGTTTCCGTCAAGTATCTGCAAAAACAGCATTGCCGCGCTGCACCATACTGAGTGCAGGACTCCGCCCGATACCGCCATTATAACAGCGCTCACTATCCATGATATTATTGAGCCGAAATATGGGATAAGATCCATAAAGCCTATAAAAATGCCAAGTATAAGCGCGTATGGCTCTCTCATTATTCCCAGTACAAATGTGCTTACTATTGCCATGACGACACAGCATATAAATCTTGAATAGAGATATTTCGTGAATATCCTGTTCACGCTTGACGCTCCGTCAAAAAATGAATCGCTCCTGTCCTTGCTCCAGAATATATCCGCAAGACGGTGGATACTGTTTATTATCCTGTCCTTATCGAGCAGAGCGTATATAGACGCGATAAGAGCTATAACTATACTCATTATCTGCGATGTGAATGACATAAGTCCTGACGCGTATTTTCCAAGCGATGCTATATCGATAGACTCATATATCTTAGACAGTATATTTACAGATGATATCTCCCCGCCCAGACTGTCAAAGCCCGGCATATGCGATACAGCCGCAAGCACCGTATCTATAAAAACAGGCAGATTATTATACATCTGTAAAAGATTCTTATACAGTGCCGGAATAAGAGAGCCGGCTATTATTACAAGACATAGCAGAAATACCGAGTACACAACTGCCACACTGACTCCATAGCTGTGCTTTAGCACCCACATATTCCTCGCTCTTTTTTTTATTCTTGCGTCGAGCTTGCTTGCCGGTATATTCAGAAGATACGCTATGACGAATGCGATAATAAACGGCTTGATCGCCGAGAATATTATCCCAAATACCGAAAAAATATTCTTCAGGTTATCAAATGTTTTATATACCACTATAAGCGCCACTCCAAGCAAGAAAACCGAAACATATTTTGAATTCTTTTTCAGCCAATCTATCATACTATATTGCTTCCTTCTATATTGCTTCCTTCTCTTACATATACTGCCGCGCGCGGCAATGTTAAAATAATGTATAAATTAAAATTCAGACGGATCATACCGATATATCGACTGATGAGATCCGCCCTGTGATTATATATATCGCATATACTATTGCGCAGAAAACGCACAAGCAGAGCTGTTTCATTATACGAAACGGCTCTGCTGCTAAAAGATCCAAGTTGATATTCTTCGCGTCCATCATCATTGATATGGACGCCGTTTATGCATAGCCTGTATTATCTGCCATGCCTGTATTATTTAGATTCAGTTACGATAACAAGAGTAGCAACGTACGCGCCGTTTGTCGTTGTTCCATGACATTCGATCACATCTCCGCCCTTAAGGTCGCTGAGCTTTACTGTCGTACCCTTAGTATCCATAATTTTTGCTGTATTATCCTTACAGAATACTGTTACAGGAATATCGCTTCCGTCTACAAGAACTGAGATAAAGCCATATGCTGTGTTTACAGTCTGAACTGTTCCTCTTACTGTTCCCGAAACGTTCACAACAGCTGTTGAACACTTGATAGATTTTACTGTGTTTGACTGAACTGTAAGCGTCATGCTGTCGCCAACGCGGAAATCATATACTGATCCCTCACCGTTATTTACTGTTATATCGCAGTCAGTAGGAACAGCATAAGTCTTGTCGGTTCCGTCAACAGTTATTGTTATTCTCGGCTGTGTAGCAATGCTTATCTCCTTAAGCGTGCCTGTTACAGTAGTTGTTGTAGCCTTAGCTGTTATCTTAGTGATTATATCAGATTTTACAACAAGATCTACTTTATCTCCTTCATATACTGAAGAAAGATCTGACTCTGATGAGTTCTTTGTTACCGATACAGTATCTGAAACTACAAATGACTTGCCGTCATATTCAGGATTTCCTGATGATATAGTCATAACGACCTGATCGTCTGTTATATCCATCTTCTCAACAGTCGCGCCTGTTATATTTACAGTCTGCTCTGAATATGATATAGACTGAACAAGTCCGTTTGATATGTTTATTGTTATTATATCATTCTGCTTTATGCTGTTCATTGTAGCCGGACTTCCGTTATATGTTATCGGTACGTTCTCAATACACTTATAGCTTGATGTAACGGCGCTCTCTGACGTCTTACCTCTTAAAGTATATACACCGTTTGACTGACTGAAGCTTGAGAAGATTATATTTATCTCCTTGTCTGATGTGTCTGACAAACAGTCAAGCGACATCAGCGCGTCATTTGAAAACGATGCGACAGCGCTTACATTTTCAGGGACATCTGACAGCTGTCTGTACTCGCCCATAATATATATCTTTGTAGTTTCCGAAACCTCGTACTCCTCGCCCTCATCTCCCGCGATGCTGAGAGTTACTGTTTCATTTTCCTCATCAACCGACTTTATTCTCACTGATTCAAAGATATATCCGCACTTATCAACAACTCTTGAAAGCATTGTAGCTATCTGAGCGCGTGTAACTGTTCCCTTTGGTGCGAAAGAACCGTCATCCATACCTGTCATTATGCCGGCGTCTGTGACATAGCTTATATACGGAGCATAGCTTGATGAAATACTGCTCGAATCAGTATAGCTGAGATATGCCTGTGAGCTGCCTGTCTTAGCCTCTGATTCTCCGCCCATAGCCTTTGTTATTACAACAGCTGCTTCCTCTCTTGTCATAGCTTCATTCTTAGCTGTACCCTTTAGGTATGTAGTGAGATCTGACAATGAAAGCGCGCCCTTATACATCATGTAAGCCACTTCGTCCTGTCCCCATGACAATGAGCATTTTGCTATTTCAGTATCATTTTTTGCGTGCGCATATTCAAGTATAGGCTTGTTCGCCTCTTCTCTGCTTCCCATAGCTCTTGCGAACAACGAAATACATTCAAGCTTTGTAACCTCGTTCTGCGGTCTGTACGTTCCATCCTCATAGCCTGAAACATATCCCGCCTCATACATCTCTTCTATATACGGCGCGCACCAATCATATTCACTCGCGCCAATATCTGAAAATGAGTAATTGGCAGCCATCACCGGAGCTATAGCCGATAAGCTCAAAGCGGCAGCCAATACTATTGCTGTTTTTTTCATTCCTATTTCCTCCTGTATGTTTATACTATGCTTATTGTATCATAAATAAACATATTAAGCAAGTTTTTTCGGCATAAATTAATATATTTGTAACATTACTGTTACATAGGAATGAACTTATGTGACATGCTTAATCAGAAAAGCACTTTGGGAATCTGCTTTTCACATAAGCCAAAATAATTGCGGCTGCATGTTTTTTTCCTGTACGCTCTGTATTTATCATCAGATCGTATTCCTTAGGATCATTCCAAACTTTTCCACCGCTGTAATATTTATAATATTGAGAACGATATCTGTCTGTTCTGTATATCGTCCTGTTTGCCTCATCAGGCGCAATACCCAATCTCTCACCAACTGTTTCAACTCTCGCCTCCTGCGGAGCATGAATAAAAACGCTTATGACATTTCCAAACCCTCTCAACACATCGTTTGCGCATTTTCCTATTATGATACATGATGAATTCAACGCAAGCTGCTTTATTATATGGCATTGTATGTTGAAAAGGTTATCATGTGCCACAAATTCATGATCCGACGGCTCAAGAATAAGCTCCTTATCCGGCTTTGCTCTCAGCCTGGCAAGTATCGCCGGAAAAGCGAGTTTATCATTCTGCTTCTCAAACAGCTTTCTGTTCAATCCGCTGAACTCCGATGCCATATCAAGTATCTCACTTTCATAGCAGGGAATACCCAATTCCTTTGAAAGCATTCCGCCTATCTCCTTACCACCCGTTCCAAATTCACGCGCTATTGTAATAACATAATTATTCATACCGTCTCTCCTTTTTATTAAATCAACCTGAAACACATTTTAATCTCATCACATTCCTGTTATATCATTAAAGAAACGAACTATCTCATCAGCGCTGTTTCCCAATACTTTAACGCACATGCCGCATGACGCGCGCGTCATAGCCGCCTCAAGACCTTCCGTATCAGGCAGTCTGTCTATATCAGCGCCATATATGTATATAAGACCTATATGGGTATATCCTTCAAAAAAACCTGTTCCAGACAGCTCGATCTCTTCCGGTATAAGTCTTGTAAAATCTGAAAACACAGGCACGCCATCTATATATACTCTATTCTTAGCAGCATATGACTTAAATAAAAAACGCTCGCCCATCGCGGCTCTTCCGCAGGAAAATATATCACAAAACATAAGAACGGACGTCTTTTTTATATAAAATTCTGTTTTTGAGCGAAATATGCTCCCTCCAAAAGGTATCACCGGACACGGGCAATAATAAAGCATCGCGTTTTCCCCTAATCTTATTTTTACATTCTGCTCTACGCCCGCGCTCTCGCACTTAAATATTTTAGTATACGACTGACCGGTTATTTTGAGTCTTGACCCTTCGCATATGTCATATATATGCTCATATGTATCGCCTTCAAGCATTCCGGCGCTTGCCATCATCACCATTATCTCAGTATAATTATCATAGACGAATGGTTTTGCGACCTTGCACGGAGATGTAAAATAGCTGTCTGTCATAACAGTTCTTTTTCCATTATATTCCGTTCTTATATATAGTTCGCTCATTGAAGTCCCTCAAATAATACGTCACGCTTTATCCATTCAATAACCTTATCCACGCCCTCAAGCGTCATAAGGTTTGTGAATAAAAACGGTCTTCCGTCTCTCATCCGCTCCGAGTCTCTCGCCATAACCTCAAGCGATGCCCCTACCATAGGCGCAAGATCGGTTTTGTTTATAACCAATAGATCAGACCGCGTGACACCCGGTCCACCCTTTCTCGGTATTTTCTCACCCTGCGCCACGTCTATAACATATATTGAAGCGTCCGCCAGATCAGGCGAAAATGTAGCCGACAGATTATCGCCGCCGCTTTCAATAAATATTATCTGCACATCAGGGAATTTCTCCGCCATATCTTCTACCGCCTCAAGATTCATTGAACAGTCCTCGCGTATTGCTGTATGCGGACAGCCTCCCGTTTCAACTCCGACTATTCTTTCCTCCGGTAATGCTGAATTTTTTATAAGGAACTCCGCATCCTCTTTTGTGTAAATATCATTAGTCACAACGCAAATACTGTAATCCTTTGACATTATCCTTGTAAGACGCTCTATAAGAGCTGTCTTGCCCGATCCGACAGGACCTCCAACACCGATTTTTATATATGACATTTTTATCTTCCCCTCTTCTGCTTTTTCTATGAAATATATAATCTTGAGTACAGCTTTTCATGCTGCATCGCCCTTATATCAAAGCCTGCTCCCGACGCGCCTAAATCATCAATATCAATTTTTACGGCTGTTTGAACCGCCTTTTCTATTCCCTTTGCCGTCTCCGCAAGCGCCTTCTGTCCGTCAAGCTGTCTTAATGGGACAAGCTTTACCGCGTGATTTGTCATAGTTGATAAAATATTATAGGCGTAAAGTCCCGCCGCCATATTGATATCAAGCTTTTTTTCACGGATCAACAGTCCCACCGCAATACAGTGATGTCCCGCGCATTCCGATTTTTTTATAAGCTCCGCATATTGCTTAAGCTGCTCTGAGCCGCTGATCGCCTCGTGAGCTTTCAAAAACCTTGAACACATCTTCATTCCGCCGTTTCTCACTTCCCGCGGCGTTTTACACGATGTGCATATTCTATCAAGATATGATACGTCTGCTCCCATTGCCGCCTTTACACAAAACGCTATATCGTTATATGACGCAACATACAGATACGCTTTAAGAAATTTTATAAGCGTTTCTTTATCACATACGATATTCTTTTGAACATACGTCTCAAGCCCGTTTGAAAGAGTAAAACCTCCTACAGGGAAAAGCGCGTCAAGCGATTGTATAAGCGGCAAAAACTCAGTTATGCTCATGGTGTGTATGGCTGTGATGATGCTCATCACCATGTGAATGACCATGCGCCTTGCATTCAGTAAAATCAGTGAATTTTTCGGTTACCGTTTCAGCTTTAAACCCCAGTTTTTTCAGATATAAAAATGTAGGCTCATCATACGGTATCTTTACATCGCTGTCACTTATTGCCAATGACAAATGCCTGTTTCCTATCTCAAAACAAAGCCTTCCCATTTCTCGCATTGACGACACGCTTATTTTTATAAGCTCGCACGGAGCGATCTCGACAGCTATTATCCTGTCATCGTCCTCATAAAGAATATCTCCGTCATTTAACGGTTCGGTCAATCTTAATCCTATTTCCGTGCCTTTTGATGACACCTTTTTTAACAGTTTCTTTTCTCGTTCAAACCATTCAACTGTCACAATTTCTATTTTTTTATCTGTTTTATCTGTTTGAACAAGCTTGCCGCATATTTTTTCTATTATCATACTGTAATCTTTCCTTTATCTAATTTAAAACAAATAATAAATAATTTAAAACAAGTAGTAAAGCTGAGTCAGCGGCAGCCGCTCTGCCGGCTCACACTTGATTTCTTCGCCGTCAACCGTGACTTTGTAATTATCCGGATCAACCTCGATATTTCCTGTTCTGGCATTATACTTCATATCCTTTTTGCCTATATTACGGCAGTTCTCAACAGGCAGTATAATTCTTTTAAGTCCCATTGAGTCAAGCTCTCCCGATCCTGCCGCGCTTTTTGAAACAAATGTTATGCTCGTTCTGTTCCCGGCTATGCCATGCGAACCGAACATATCTGTATATACAACAGGCTGAGGAGTCGGAATAGACGCGTTTGCGTCACCCATCTTTGACGCTGCTATAAATCCGCCCTTTATTATCATTTCAGGCTTGACTCCGAACATCGCCGGTTTCCACAAAACAATATCGGCTATCTTGCCTACCTCTATTGAGCCGACATATTTTGCCAAGCCGTGAGTTATAGCCGGATTTATTGTATATTTTGAAACGTAACGCTTTGCCCTGTAATTATCATTTCTATCGCTGTCCTCCGGCAAAGGGCCGCGCATATCCTTCATTTTACTCGCTGTCTGCCACGTCCTCGTTATCACCTCTCCAACGCGCCCCATAGCCTGAGAATCGGAACTCATCATAGAGAATATACCCATATCGTGCAGCACGTCCTCAGCCGCTATCGTTTCCGGCCTTATCCTTGAATCGGCAAAAGCTACATCCTCCGGTACTCTGCTGTCAAGATGATGGCATACCATAAGCATATCAAGATGTTCATCTATAGTATTTCTTGTATACGGCATAGTCGGATTTGTAGATGACGGCAAAACATTCGGGAATGCCGCCGCCTTTATTATATCAGGCGCATGACCGCCTCCGGCTCCCTCCGTATGATATGTATGTATAGTCCTGCCGTTTATAGCGTTTATCGTATCCTCGACAAAGCCAGCCTCGTTCAGCGTGTCTGTATGGATAGATACCTGTACATCCTCCTCGTCCGCTACTATAAGCGCCGTGTTTATAACTGACGGTGTCGCGCCCCAGTCCTCATGAATCTTTAAACCGCACGCTCCGGCTCTTATCTGTTCTCTTAATGCTTCGGCATCCGCGCTGTTTCCCTTGCCGAGATACCCTAAATTCATAGTATATTCCTCAGACGCCTCAATCATTTTCCTTATATTAAATCTGCCCGGCGTACATGTTGTGGCGTTTGTTCCGTCAGCCGGACCTGTGCCGCCGCCTATCATTGTGGTGATCCCCGAGTACAGCGCTGTTTTTATCTGCGTGGGACTTATGAAATGTATATGTGTGTCAATACCTCCGGCTGTTATTATAAGACCTTCACCGGCAATTACCTCCGTTCCGGCACCAACTACAAGACTTTTTGTAACTCCGTCCATGATGTCAGGATTGCCAGCCTTGCCTATGCCGCATATCGATCCGTCCTTAATACCTATATCAGCCTTTACTATTCCTGTATAGTCGAGAATGACGCAATTTGTTATAACAGTGTCAGGACAGCTGTCATCAGAACATGTGCATGACTGACCCATACCGTCTCGCAGCGATTTTCCTCCGCCGAACTTTGCTTCCTCGCCAAGCACCGTAAGATCTTCCTCTACCTCTATTATAAGCGACGTGTCCGCAAGACGTATCCTGTCGCCTTTTGTCGCCCCGTACATAGAAGCATACTGCTCTCTTGTCATTTCAAACATCCGGCTCACACTCCTTTAAATCCAAGCTCAGCAGCTTTATTTAATGCCGCCCGCTTAATATCCTCATCGTCTATTTTCCCCGAAACAAGATCATTAAGACCATATCCCACGCGGTTACCGCCTATTTCAACGAGTCTTACGCGCTTAGTTTCGCCCGGCTCAAATCTGACCGCTGTGCCGGATGGTATATCAAGTCTCATCCCGTACGCAATGTGCCGATTAAATTCAAGCTCCTTATTCACCTCAAAAAAATGGAAATGCGAGCCGACCTGCACAGGTCTGTCGGCAGTATTTGTAACGCTTATCTCAGCAGTATCCTTTTCTTTATTTATGACAAGCTTATCATCATCGAAGATCATCTCGCCCGGAATATTCTTATTTGACGGAACTATTGGCTCATGCACAGTAACAAGCTTTGTTCCGTCAGGGAATGTAGCCTCGAGCTGGATCTCATGTATCATTTCAGCCACACCATCCATAACATCATCAGTTCTAAGCAGCTTTCTGCCCTCCTGCATAAGCTCCGTCACCGTTTTCCCCTCACGCGCCAACTCAAGAAGCTCCGCTGTTATATATGCTATAGCCTCCGGATAGTTAAGCTTTAATCCTCTGTTTTTGCGTGACTTTGCCAATTCTCCGGCACAGTGGATCATAAGTCTTTCCTGCTCTCGCGGTGTTAAATGCATTTTTTACCTCCGTTTCTGCCATGAGTCTTTTAAAATAACCGAAACAAAAATTTTGTATGCGGCACCGAAAAACCTTAGCGTCGTGTTTATTATTCCGTCATGACCTGCTGAACATATTCAGCCTGCAGCTCAGACGTGTTTCCCTTTAGCTCTATCATACCCTTCTTCATAAGGTATATATAATCGGATATTCCGAGAACAAATTCAAGATACTGCTCTACTATAAGAACAGTTATTCCCAATTCTCTGTTTATTTTTCTTATTGCCCTTCCTATATCCTGAATTACCGACGGCTGTATTCCCTCTGTAGGCTCATCAAGTATGAGTATCTTAGGGCTTGCCACAAGAGCTCTTGCTATAGCAAGCTGCTGCTGCTGACCACCCGACAGATCTCCTCCCTTGCGTTTTGCAAACTTAGGAAGTATTGGGAAAAGCTCATATATATAATCAGGTATACGTCCTTTACCGCCGAGCGGCTGGAGCCCAAGCTCCAGATTTTCCATAACAGTCATCTGAGGAAATATATCGCGTCCCTGCGGAACATATCCTATACCTTTTTTGACCCTGTCATATGTCGGTATTTTTATTATATCCTCGCCGTCAAGCAATATCTTACCCGCCGGAGTCTTTACAAGTCCCATAATGCTTTTTAGCGTTGTGCTTTTTCCCACTCCGTTTCTGCCGATAAGACATACTATTTTGCCTTTTTCTATATTCATATCCAATCCCGGAATAACACGGCTTTCACCATAGCAGGAGTCCATTCCTTCTATTTTAAGCATCTCTTTCTCCTCCTCTTCCAAGATATACCGCCTGAACAGTTTCATTCGAGAGCGCCTCGTCACATGTGCCCTCCATAAGGACCTTGCCCTCATGCAGCACTGTGACTCTGTCCGACACCTGCTTTACAAAATCCATATCATGCTCCACGACAATAACTGTGCATTCCTTTTTTATTTCCTTTAATATCTCGCCCGTCTTAAATGTCTCCGGCTTACCCATTCCTGCCGCCGGCTCATCAAGCATTATGACCTGCGGTTTCTGAACAAGCTGCATCGCTATTTCAAGCCATTGCTTTTCGCCGTGAGCAAGCGAACCGGCTATAACATTCTTTCTGTCAAGCAGATCTACTTTCTCCAAGGTCTCATCTATAAGCATAAGCTCCTGCTTAGACGGCTTGTAAAATATAGATTCAAGAACACCCTTATGTCCTTTCAGAGATAAGATCATATTATCCATAACCGAAAGGTTTACAAACACGGAGGGGACCTGAAATTTACGTCCTACACCCTCCATGACTATCTTATACTCCTTCATTCCTGTGAGCTTTATTCCGTCACTGTTTTCCGGATAATAGAATACACTGCCTTTTGTAGGCTTTGTTTTAGCGCATATTATATCAAGCAGAGTAGTTTTGCCGGCTCCGTTAGGGCCGATAAAGAAATGAATCGTGTTGCGCTTTACATTTATATTTACATCGGTCAATGCCCAGAAACCATCAAAACATACCGATATATTCTTTATTTCAACAGCTGTAGATCTTGCCATTATCTGCTTACCCCTTTCCTCTTTGATAGAAGCGACGGGATATTGTCTCTCACAACGCCAACTATTCCGCCCTTAAAGAACAGGATAGTAACAGTAAATATAGCGCCTATTATATACTGCCATATATTTACCAGTTCTCCTGATGAAAGATTATACTCGCAGAGATTTATAAAGAACGCGCCTATGACCGCTCCTACAAGTGTTCCTCGTCCGCCTACCGCTACCCATATTACCATTGTTATCGAATATGATATAGTCATCTGCGACGGAGTTATGCTGCCGTTGAAATTTACAAACAGCGCTCCGGCAACAGCCGCGAATACAGCTGAAATGATATATATAACATTCTTATACCGTGATACGCAGTAGCCTGAAAAATATGTTCTGTTCTCACCGTCTCGTATAGCCACAAGCAGCTTTCCGAATTTAGTCTGCACAAGAATATATGACAGAGCGTAAATCACTACCATGATCGCCAACGCGATATAGAACAGCAGATAAAGATTTCCGAGATTCGCGTCACCCTTTATCGAACCAAACACTGACTTTATTTCTGATATTCCGACGTTTCCGTTTGTATACGGCGACAATGCTATAAATACAGAATACGCCGCCCATGTAAGAGCCTGTGATATAATAGAAAAATATACTCCCTTTACGCGGTTTTTAAATATGAAGTATCCTATTATACCCGCCACCGCCGCCGGTACCAATATCATCATTATAAGCGACGCCGGAAGAGATGTGAACGGACGCCATACCATCGGAAGCTCCGTAAGTCCGCCTGTATGCATAAATTCTGTTATTTTGCCGCCTGTAGCCTGGAGCTTAAGATACATAGCCATAGCATATCCACCCAGAGCGAAATACAACCCATGACCAAGCGACAGTATTCCCGTATATCCCCATATAAGATCAAGACCTATAGCCGCAATTGAAAACGCGATACATTTACCGAGAAACATTATTGTAGATGTTGAAGATATAACACCCATGCTGTAAAAAAGCGGTATAAGAGCGAGGATTATAACTATTACGGAAAACGTTATATTATTTCCCTGTTTTTTTATTCCCTTCATGTTTCCACCTCCGCTCACTCATCCAGACTGCGGCTTCTTATAGTAAACAAGCCGTTCGGTCTAAATTGAAGAACTACAATAATTATAAGCAGCACGACCGCCTTCGCTATTGAAGATGACGTGTATTTTTCAAATATAATGCTCGCAAATCCTATAATGCCCGAACCCAGCACTGTTCCTGTCAATGATCCTACACCGCCGAGAACAACTGCGATAAATGAGTTTACTATGTAGCTCTGTCCTACTGTTGAGTCTATTGAGCCTAAAAGCGCAACGCTGCATCCGGCTATGCCGGCAAGACCTGAGCCTAAAGCAAATGTGATCATATCAACTTTTTTGGAATTGATACCCATGCACTGAGCCATAGGTCTGTTCTGCATCACGGCGCGCATCTGACGTCCGAAATTCATTTTATACATAACAGCCCATATTATCAGCATACAAAATATCGTTATCCCTATTATAAACATTCTGTTATATGAGAATGTGCAGCTTCCTATATTAAGTCCGCCCTGCAGAAAGGACGGAGCGTTTACATTCACACCCTGAGTTCCGAATATTGATCTCGCCGCCTGCTGCAATATAAGGCTTATACCCCATGTTGCGAGCAGCGAGTCTATCTCTCGTCCGTATAACCGCGACACAATAAATTTTTCCATAATACATCCTAAAGCGAACGTAACGGCAAACGATACTATGATCGCCGCGAAATAATACGCGCTCTGGATCTGTTCGGGAAAAAACTTCGAAAATAACTCCTGAACAACATATGTCATATAAGCGCCTATCATCAGAAACTCGCCATGCGCCATATTGATAACTCGCATTAACCCGAATGTGATAGCAAGGCCAAGTGAAGTCAGAAGGATTATTGAGCTTAAGCTCAGTCCGTTAAACAATGTATTTACCAATGTCATATCTACTACTCCTTTAACCGATTCATACAAGTTTCACCTGTAATAATATTCTCTACCCTTACGGGGGTGCCGCTCTATGCAGCACCCCCGATTTGCAGAAAATATATTATATTAAAATTATTCGAGTGGCTGTATATTTGCAGCTACTGCCCAGTCATATGTTGTAAGATACGGATCAGGCTCTACCGGATCTGTTTCCACAACGGCTGTTATAAGACCATCCTCACCTATAACGCCTATTCTTACCGGTTTTACAAGATGCTGATTTTCACCATCTATAGTAACTGTTCCTTCAGGAGCTGTGAATGAAACATCGCCTTCCTTGATCGCTGCGAGCACATCCTCCGTTTCAAAGCTGCCCGCTTTCTCAACCGCAGCTTTCCAGAGATATACAGCGTCATACGCCGCTTCTGCCGGATCTGATGTAACTCTATCCTCACCGTATGCCGCCTTATACGCTGCAACAAACGCTTCATTTTCAGGCGTGTCTGTCGTCTGGTAATAGTTCCATGATACCATGTGTCCCTTTAATATATCCGCGCCTATCGTCTTTACCTCTTCTTCCGCTATTGAGAACGACATTGTCATATAATCTTCTGATGTATAATTCTTTTCTGCCATCTGCTTAAAGAATGATACATTTCCTGTTCCATTTAATGTGTTCAGGATAACATCGCAGCCGGACGCTTCGATCTTTGAAATTATTGACGCGAAATCAGTCTGATCCATTGCCGCGTATTCCTCGCCTACTACCTCAAGACCTGTCGCTTCAACCTGAGCCTTTATAATCATGTTCGCCGTTCTTGGGAATACATAGTCAGAACCCATAAGGAAGAACTTCTTATAGCCCTGATCGATCAGATATTCTACAGCCGGCACTATCTGCTGGTTTGGTGCCGCGCCTGTGTAAACAATATTAGGCGACTGCTCCATGCCCTCATACTGTACAGGATACCAGAGCAAACTGCCGTAATCCTCGAAAATTGATTTTACAGCCTTTCTTGACGCCGATGTCCAGCATCCGAATACTGTCGCGACCTTATCCTGATTGATCAGCTTTTCTGCCTTTGTCGCAAATGTCGAAGGCTCTGAAGCTCCATCCTCCTCAATATACTCAATAGTCTTTCCGTTAACGCCGCCCGCCGCGTTGATCTCATCAATAGCAAGCTTTTCAGCGTCAAGAACTGCCTGTTCGCTTATCGCCATTGAGCCTGTCATCGAATGAAGCAAACCTACTGTTACAGTTGAACTGTCCGATCCATTCTCCGCGTTTGAAGAGCCGCATGACGCGAGAGATATAGCTGATGCTGCCGCAACAGCCAATGCCATCAATTTATTAAGCTTTTTCATAATCAATTCTCCTTACTTAAAACAAAAAAGAGTCATAAACCATGCAGTTTTCGCATAATTTATGACTCCCTTGCCACATTATTTTTTCAATCAAAATTTTCTTACTTAAATTTTTAGCATTTTTCTCATCCCGGAAATCTGAAAAAAAAGAGCTGCTATCGGATATCTGATCCAATAACAACTCCCTTGCTGATGAATAGATTATAGCACCATGAAATAAATAAGTCAATACTTTTTTCAGCTTATTCACCATTTTTATATATCATTTCCAAAATATTTTTTTTAAATTAATAATAAATGTTATCTTTTTACAAAATTTATAAATTTAATTTCCTGTTTCAATAGATATCGTGTTGAATACCTTTAGGTAATCGTCGATCGTTTTTGATGCTTTTTCCTCGCCTTTTGCGTCGATAACTATGCCTCCGTCGTGCATCATTATCGTTCTTGTGCCGTACTCGACAGCATATCTTAGATTATGAGTTACCATAAGAGATGTTATTCCCTTGTCCTTTACTATTCTGTCGGTAAGCTCCATAACAATATCGGCAGCCTTTGGGTCAAGAGCGGCCGTATGCTCGTCAAGAAGCAGCAGATCAGGGCGCACAAGCGTTGCCATGATGAGCGCCAATGCCTGACGCTGACCGCCGGAAAGGGCGCCTGCCGCGGTATCGAGTCTGTCCTCAAGGCCCATGCCGAGTATTTCAAGCTGCGATCTGTAAAAATCCTTTCTCACACGGTTTAAGCCAAATGTGAGTCCAAATCTTTTCGCCTTATTATCAGCAAGCGACAGATTTTCCCATATCGTCATAGACGGAGAAGTTCCGCGCACCGGATCCTGAAATACGCGTCCCACCTTTACCGCGCGCTTGTAGTCCTTCATCTTGTTCATCACTATGCCGTCAACTACGACCTCGCCCGCATCAACATCTGTTGAACCGGAAATAATATTGAGCATCGTTGTCTTTCCGCTTCCGTTTGAACCGATAACAGCCACAAACTCGCCGTCATCAATGCTGAGATCAAAATCTCTGAACAGCACCTTTTCATCTATCGTTCCGGCATTAAAAGTCTTATTTATTCCCGAAAGCTCAAGCATTCTTATTCACCCCCGGCTTATTCTTTTTAAGCACAAACTCATTGAGCATAAGCGCGGCTATAAACAGCACTGTTATAGCCATATTTGTGTTCTGTGACGGGAGTCCGAGCTTCAGCGCTATAGATATACATGCGCGGTAAAGTATCATTCCGAGCAGCACACCCGTTGTGACCTTCATGAACTTTATCTTCTTGAACACAGTCGCGCCTATTATTACAGCCGCAAGTCCCATAACGACAGTACCGGTTCCGCCGCCGACGTTAAACGCGCGTGAATACTGACAGTACACGCTTCCTGAAAGCGCTACAAGGCCGTTCGATATCGCAAGACCGATAATTTTTACCGTTCCCGGGTTCTTTGCAAGCGTTATAACAAGTCCCTCATTGTCGCCCACGCTCCTTAGCAGGAAACCGGACTTTGTGCGCATATACCAATCAAGCGCGAATTTGGCGAATAGCGCTATAAACACAACTACTATCAGCTTTGAATACATCGCTATATGACCTGAACCGAAAAGCGGCGCTGTCTGAGAAAAAATCGTCACGCTGTCCATTCCAAGGAAGTCCGATGCCTTTCCCACGATACCATAGTTTACAGAATACAAGGCTGTCATCGTGAGGATACCGCAAAGGAGATTCCTTATCTTAAGCTTTACATTGAATATACCCGTGAACACTCCGGCGATACATCCGGCCGCGAACGCCGCGATAAGCGCGAGCCACGGGTTTATCGAGTTGTTTATCATGACAAACGTTACCGCTATACCGAGCGGAAATGTTCCGTCTACCGACAGATCAGGGAAATCAAGTATCGTATATGTAATATATACGCCCATTGCCATGATACCGTATATAAAGCCTATCTCAAGTATACCTATTATAAGTGATTCTATCATTATTCTTCTGTAGGAGCAGTTTTTACCTCAGCTCTATCTGTAATCGACTGTGGTATTTCAACATTTACCGCCGCTGCCGCGTCCGGGTTGATCGTTATTTTGCTCTCTGTCATTGTTTCAAACGGGATCGTTGAAACGTCCTCGCCTCTTAATACTCTCGCCGCTATAACGCCCGCCTTTTTGCCAAGCTCTATATAATCTATTCCGGCAGAAGCTACGCATCCGTTTCCTACCTGCTCTTCCTCGCTTCCGAATACAGGTATTCCGGCAGCTGTAGCTTTCTCTATAAGCACAGGAAGATTTGCGACAACTGTGTTGTCAGTCATGTTTGTCACACAGTCGACCTGTGATACAAGCACGTCTGCGGCCTGAGGTATTTCTGACGCGTTAGATATACCTACCTCTACAAGCTCAAATCCGTAATCTGCTACCTTTGCCTTGTAATCAGCGATCGTTGAAACTGAATTTGCCTCGCTTGTTGTATAGAGAATACCTATCTTCTTTGCGTCAGGGAGCATTTCTCTGATAAGCGCGAGCTGCGCCTCTACCGGCAGCTTATCTGAAACACCTGTTATACCGTCCATAGCCTCTGTTTCGCTCACTGCGAGCTTTGCCTGAACTGGATCTGATACGGCGTTAAATATAACAGGTATGCCGCTCTCGTAGCAAGCGTTATAACATGCCTGAGCAGACGGCGTTGCTATACCGCAAACGAGATCCTTATCAACAAACTGCTGAGCGATCTGAGTGTTTGTAGCATCGTCGTTCTTTGCCGACTGAGCCTCAAGCTCATATGTTATACCCTCGGCGTCAAGTCCCTGCTTGAATCCCTCAAGGCAGTTATCAAGTGAAGGGTGGTCAGCGTACTGCAATACTCCTATTTGATATGTCTCGCCGCCTGCCGTGTTTCCAGACGTTTCAGACGGACTCTGCTCAGCGCCGCATGACGCAAGCACTACCGCGGACATAGCTGCTGCTGAAAGCAGCGCAATGAATTTCTTTAATTTCATAATAATAAACTCCTTTCGGCTATATATCAATTATATTAAATAATATATTACCTATTATATTACTTTCCTCTCTAATTGTCAACATTGAAATCAAAATATTTCTGCAATAAAGCGCTCTTGCGCTTTCCGCGCATGGACAAAACCTGTCTACACGCTATCAAATGTCCGGAAATTAGCTCTGTATTCCGCCGGAGTCTGTCCGGTCAGTGCTCGGAATTTCTTTGAAAAATAACTGAAGCTGTTAAAACCGCACCTCTCTGATATCTCGCCTATCGGCATATCTGACTCTGTAAGCATACGGCAGCCGTTATCTATGCGTACCCTGTTCACATAGTCAAACAGCGTCATATGCATCACACTTGAAAAGCTGCGGCAGAAATGCTCGCGGCTCATGCCGGCGCTCGACGCTATATCATTTAGCGACAGCGGCGCTGAATACTCATTCTGTATAAACTCTATCGCTTTTTTTATCTTTTCAAGTCCCTTATCATGATCTTCTGACCGCACTTCTGAATGCTCTGTACGGATACGCCATATTCTTAAAAACAATTCTTTTATTTTAAGCTCATAACATGGCATCATTTTTTCCGCAAGCTCCCCTATTTCCGAGCAGCATCGCAGCACCTCGCGCTCCCATTCCTCGTTTTTTCCAAAAACTGACGGAAATACTATATCTCCGCGCATTATAGGCAAAACATATTTATTCATTATAAGATCATTCCCGAACCTGCCGAAAATCTCCGGTGAAAATACTATCGCAAAAAAAGAACATGGCTCGCTGTCGGTCTTTATACCCAAATGAAGCGCTCCGGAATTTATGAATATGCCCTCACCCTCTGCAAGCTCATATTCAGCACCCTCAACAAACAGTTTTCCGCTGCCACATGATATAATAAGAAACTCAAACTCCTTATGTATATGAGGATAAAGCTCAAAGCCGCTTATATTTTCTGTCTTATGCACTCCGATCGGGAAATCAGCACTACCGTGGCTCACCCTCTCATAAACGTTCATTCTTTACCACTCCAATTATCAATATATTTATAATTTCAGTCAACAAAATATTAGACAATCACCCGTTTAATATGGTATAATTATATCATGCAATACGATTTAAATCAATATTTTTTTAAGGAGGAAATTCAATGGGATTTTATATCAATGACGGTATGCTGTTTTTATCACGCGCCGGAGAGCTTGCGCGATTGTCGGCATGCGGAAAAGACAGCATCAGATTTCAGTCATCGGCTAACTGCGTTATAGCTGATCAAGACTTCACGCTGATGCCGCAAAAAATTGACGCTCAGATAACTGTAAACGATGACAGCGCCATAATGAAAAACGGGGATATGGAAGCAAAGCTCTATCCGAACGGACGCGTGGAATTCTATTTCAAGGGCAGACTCATACTCCGTGAAAAGAGTGAGCTTACATTTGACGCCCAGATCAGAAACTACAGAAACAAGGACAGTATGCTCTGGAAAGCGCGCGTGACTTTTGACGCCAACGAAAACGAGCATTTCTACGGTCTCGGTCATGAGGCTACAGACTGCTTTGACCTAAAAGGCTGTACTATAGATCTGCGCCATGTGAACGCAAAATGCGCTATACCTTACGTTTATTCATCACTCGGCTATGGATTTCTGTTCAACCTGCCGTCAACAGGCAGATGCGAGCTTGCAAACAACCGCACACGCTGGACAAGCGACTGCACACGTCAGATAGATTATGTTGTTATAGGAGGAAACCCAAAGCAGGCGACTGAAACTCTCGCCGATCTCACCGGCCACGCTCCGCATATCCCTGACTGGGCGCTCGGATTCTGGCAGAGCAGACTAAGATATGAAACGCAGGACGAATTGATACGCGTCGCGGAAAAATATAAGGAGCTTAACGTGCCGCTATCTGTTCTCGTTATCGACTATTTCCACTGGACAGAACAGGGCGATTACAAATATGATCCAAAATATTGGCCTGAACCGAAAAAAATGGCTGACAAACTTCACGAGATGGGTATAAAGCTCATGGTTTCCATGTGGCCTACGATCAATGAAAAAAGCGAAAATTACCGCGAAATGCTTGAAAATAATATGCTTATACGCACAAAATCCGGCTCAAACAGAGTTTTTGACTTTTACGGTCCTCAGGCTGAAATCGATCCGACAAATCCAGCCACACGCGAATTTGTCTGGAACAGGCTAAAAGAAAACTATATTGACAACGGGGTTGATCTCCTGTGGTTCGACGAGGCGGAACCGGAGATACATCCGGAGCAATTTGACAATCTCATCCTCCATGCCGGAAACGGCGACGAGGTCGCGCTGCTCTATCCTTATTACTACGCAAAGCTCGTATATGACGGAATGAAAAAAATTGGAAGAGATGACATTATAACGCTGTCACGCTGCGCATATACAGGCGCGCAGAAATTCGGCGCTCTCGTGTGGTCAGGCGATATACCGTCAACATTTGAAAGCCTTAGAATGCAGGTCAAATCAGGTTTGAACATGAGTATGTGCGGTATAGTCTGGTGGAATACCGATATCGGCGGTTTTTACGGCGGGGATACAAAATCTGATTATTTCCGCGAGCTTATAGTCCGCTGGTTCCAATACGGAGTGTTCTGCCCTGTAATGCGTCTGCACGGCAGCCGAAACGGTCATGACAGAACGCGCGACATCATAGAGCCTACAGGCGGCGACAATGAGATATGGAGCTTTGGCGAGGACAACCTCAAAATATTAAAGGAGCTTATAATGCTGCGCGAAAGACTCAGACCATACATAAAAAAGCATATGGATATAGCGTCTAAAAAGGGTTATCCTGTTATGCGCCCGATGTTTTTTGACTATCCTGATGATGAGGTATGCTATTCATTAGGCACGCAGTATATGTTCGGCGACAATATAATTTTTGCGCCTATAACAGAGCAGGGCGCTACAGAAACATGCGTATATCTCCCTGAAGGTGAATGGATCCGCACAACAGATAAAGCGTTGTTCAAGGGCGAACAATTCATAAGCGCCTCGGCAAAAATTGACGAGTTTATAGCTTTTGTAAAAAAAGACGCGGACGTTATCGACGCATTTTAAATATTCGTCAGCATGCAAAAAAACTCCCAAGGTACACACACTTAACATTGTATGAAAGATTTTACACAAAAATATTAAATATTTTTAAAAAAAGTATAGCCAATTCCGATAAATTGTGGTATAATAGATATAATAAATATTTCGGGAGGTTCATACCATGGAT
>CALXSW010000020.1 GCA_944391255.1 uncultured Clostridia bacterium
ACATATGATTCAATAACGGGCGCTAAAAAAGTATATAGCTTTGACAGAGCGCTTAATGAGTATAAAAGCATGAACAGTGATTACAGTATTGTGGCTTTGAATATACATAATTTTAAATTTATAAATGTTCTGTTCGGCACAAAGGGTGGGGATGATGTACTCAGATATGTAAAGCGTGTTATAGAGGAAAATCTTGGCGATGAAGAATTTTTCTGCCGTGATACGGCTGATCTGTTTTATCTTCTTATGGTTGAGTCGGATGAGGAAATACTGAAAAGCCGCATAGGAAAGATCATAGATCGCATAAGAAACGAAACACGTAATGCAAAATACAGCTATGAGATATCGCTTTATGCCGGTTTAGCTATACGTGGAACGAAGCAGAAAGCGCTTCTGGCATTGAAAAGCCTGAAAAATATAGGCTACAGCAATATTGCTGTCTATGATAATAAGCTACGCGAAATTCTCAGCAGGAATAATGATATAGAGCGGTATATGCACAGGGCGCTCGCCGAAAAGGAATTTAAAATGTATCTTCAGCCTAAGTTTGATCTTAAAACAGGTGAGATAACGGGCGCGGAGGCACTTGTCAGATGGGAGAGAAAGGACGGTACGCTGATGCGGCCGGACGAGTTTGTACCGCTTTTTGAGAACAATGGATTCTGTACGGAGTTTGACATGTATATGATAGCTCAGGCGTGCTGTCAGATCAGGGAATGGGAGGACAGCGGATATAAGCCTGTTCCAATATCGGTAAATCAGTCAAGAAGACTTTTCTTTAACAGAAAGTATGCCGATGATCTCGAAAAAATACTGCGCGATTACAATGTCGAGCCGTCAATGATAACGCTTGAGATACTTGAAACAGTCGCAGACAGCGGAACAGAAGAGATAAGCGCAAGAATAAAGGAGCTTCATGAAAAAGGCTTTAAGATTTCTATGGATGATTTCGGCAGCGGCTACTCCTCTTTGAATATGCTTTATAAGCTCAATGTAGATGAGCTTAAGATAGACAGAGGTTTCCTGAGAGATGCCGGAAAAAACAATTACAGGCGCGATATACTTCTTGAGCAGATAATCATGACAAGCCGCAGGCTGGGCATATCTACAGTAGCGGAGGGGATAGAAACAAAGCGCGACAATGATATGATGCTGAAAATGAAATGCGATTACGGTCAGGGCTATTATTACAGCAGACCGATAAGCGCTGATGAGTTCAGTGAAAAGTATATAAGAAAAGCGTGATATTACAGTATGGCGACGCCGTGGCTGACAGCGGAATGTTTTAAGCGCGGCGACGTCGGACTGTTTGGGTTGACATTTTTTTTGATTTATTGTATAATTGGTATGAGGAAGTGAAAAAATGAATTTTACAGCGATTGATTTTGAAACTGCCACATCGGATTTTACGAGCGTTTGTAGCCTTGGTCTGTGTGTCGTGGAAGATAATGAGGTGGTTGAAAGAAAGGAAATACTTGTCAAGCCGGAGCCGTTTGAATTTAATCAGTATAATATAAAAATACACGGCATAACTCCGGAGATGGTCGCGGATAAGCCGACATTTGATGAGTACTGGAATGAGATAAGACCGTATATCGAAAACAGAATGGTCATAGCGCATAATGCCGGATTTGATGTGCGCGTTCTTTGTAAGACGCTTGAGCATTTTGGGATAGAGTTCCCAACGTTTGATTATCTTTGCACTGTGAAGCTTTCGCAGAAGGCATATCCGGAGCTTGAAAGTCATAAGCTCAATAATCTTTGCAGCGCGCTCGGGATAAATTTCAATCATCATATGGCGTATGATGACGCGTATGCATGCGCTAAGGCATTTCTAAGAATGGCTGAGGATTACAGTCTGACATCGTTTGATGAGATGGAGGAGTGCTTTGAGGTCAACGAAGGTCATATTCATCCGGGAAGCGATATCACGACAAAGAAAGACAAGAAAAAAAGAAGGAAGATAAGATCTTAAAAAGTCCGTATTGATAAATCAGTACGGACTTTTTGAGTCTAAATATGTAATATAATAAATTCAGCCGCCGCTATTATAAGAAGATGCGCCGGGTAGAATATATAGAAACCAAAGCGTGCGCGCCGTCCACGGCTGCCGTTATAAAGCGCTATAAGCGGTATAGCTATAAATCCTCCAAACGTGACAGCCATTTGTAAAAGATCGCCTACCGTCAGATAACCGGCTGATATGCTTTCTGAAAATATTCCGTATCCTATATCTGCACATCTTATAAGAAGTATAACAGACGCGGCGATAAGCTGTTTCTTTTTGCTGCCATAAAATATATCAAAGCACAGTATCCAAAGCAGCGCATACATTCTCCAGTCGCTGTTTCTGGTGATGTGGAATGCGGCAGCGAGAGCAAGTATCTTTAATATGGGCGAATAGCGCGAATGGAGTATAGATATAAGCGCAAGCCCTGTAAATAATGTGAAGATCACATTCCTTGAAAACAGATTCCCTGTTATGAAGCTCATGAAATCTGACGGGATATCGGGATGGGAATATAGATAAAACGGTATCTGTGCCACCGCCGCGAATAGTCCCATGCGCAGGAGATATTTGTCAAGATCGCGCGTCTTATGATATCCCTCCGCTATAAAATAGCACATTATTATTATAGTCGTTCTGCCTATAAATCGCATCAGATAATATAGATATAGATCGCCTATAAATACTGACGTGTGATCTATCACCATCGCCGCAGCCGCAATGAGCTGCAGCGTAGATTTTGAAAGACCGCGGCATGAGCTGTTATCCGTTAAAGTATTCATCTATTCCCTCCGCTATAGCCTTGCCTATTGAGTCGCTTTCAGATTTCAGAATAGACAGATCTGACGAGTTGTCAAAAAATCCTATTTCAAGATATGCCACCGGAACAGGCGATTTACAGAACGCTATAAGCTCCGGCTCGAATGTCAGCGCGCCGCTTCCGCTTCTTGAAAGAGATGTGTTTGAAACTATGCTGTCGTTTATCGTTTTTCCGGCTCTGTTGCTGTCTTCTACATATGTTGAGCTTATTCCGCGCTGATCATACAGACCATCGAGCGCGATATATGCTGTTCCCGATCCTCCGCCGGCATTTGAGTGGATACACACATAGAGTGAGGCGTCAGCGTTCGCTGAAAGATCATTTCCGGGATAGCAGTATGAGATCCTTTTTGAGAATGATGGGTTCTGATCGTTTGATGTCCTCGTCATGCGCACTGTATAGCCCATTTGTTCGAGATATTTTTTTGCTGCAAGCGCGTTTTGAAGATTTATGTCCGGCTCTGTGGCTCTGTCGCCATTTCCGGCGCTGTACCAGCATGATCCGCCGCTCGGCGCTCTGCCTGTGCAGCCGCTGCCCTCGCATGGCACATCAGATGTTCCGCTCTTCCAGTGGCGCCATTCACCCCATGTCCCGGAGGAGTTTTTCACATATCCTTCCGATTCAAATTCGGCGCTGGTCATACTGCCTGAAGATTTTCCGTGACCGGCATCGAGGACTATAAGACGTGAACCGCTTGTCTGCTGCGGAGTATTCTGCTCCTGCTGCGCGGCAGCGGGCGGCGCAGCTGTGGCGCTGCTCGCAAGAAACTGAGGCAGAGCCGCCGCTGTAAGCGTGCCGCTCGCTGAGGCGAGAACTGATGCGGTTTCCGCTCCGCCCTCGGCTGTTATCTCCGCGTAGCTTTCGGTTATATTTCTGTTTACCTCGTCTTGCTGTCCGATAGCTATATATATCGTGTCAGTAACATCGGAGTATATTACCTCGCTCATGTCATAAAGCGCCTCCACAGGTACAACGAACAAGCTGTTGGCGTTATAGATATAGTGAGAACCGCTGCCTGATAAAAGTTTTTTTTGCGCGTCACGCACTGTGTAGCCGCTCAAATCTGTAAATACTGTATTCGTTAGATCGTACGTTTCTGCTGTATGCTCAAGAATATAGTTTTCGCTGTCCTCAAGAATACTGTAACCATACGCGTTAAGCAGTTCGGCAGACAGGAACAGATCATCGCGGTCAGCAAATTCGTAGACAGGAACGCTGTAATTATTTATCTTTACTATATCAGATGAAATAATAAGCGTTTCGGGTATTTCAGATGAGCTGAACACCGAAATACTGTCTTTTTTTGACGCGCCTATATATACTATCTCTGCCGCAAGCGCTACGGATAAAGCCGCTATTGTAATAGATTTGATTTTTCGTGTAGTCATTCGCTCGTACCTCGTCTTGAAGATATATCATTAAATATATCGAGTATCTTTCTGTAAACTTCCTCTGAGTTCTCCTTGAATATTTCAGCGAAATCCTCAGCTTGGTCGCGTGAGCCGACATACAGCTTAAGCTGCATTATCATAGTTCTGTCATCGTTATACAGCTCGCATTCTGTGTTGAACTCCTCTATATTTATCGGTGTTATCGATGCGCGTACTGCTTCGCGCCGCCTTTTTTCGATAAACAGCTCCTTTATCGCTTTAGCGATAGGCTCGCGTATTATAAGGGGGATCTTTTTTGCGAAAAAGTCGATAACATATTTTCCCTTTTGGGTTATCGAATATATATATAATATATCAGTTATTTTCTGTGATGAGATATGACCTGTCTGTATCAGATTGTCAAGTCCGAGCTGAAGGTCTGTAAAGTTTATTTCGCAGTTGCCCTGCACGATATTTAAGAGATCCGTGTAAGAGAGCGGCTCATCGGCGCAGTTTAGCGTATACATAAGAATGAACTGTATCATCAGCTCATCTTCAACCTCATTGCTGTAAAGAATTTTATCCACAATATATCACCTACATAAAAAAATTTATACATAGTCATTATATCACATTTTTTTGAAAAAAGATATATTTTTTTGAAAAAAAACGATGACAAAATTATGTCATCGCTGTGGATCTTATATATTGTTCATAAGTTGTGGTTTGTATCCGAGTTTTTTTAGCAGATGGAGATCGTCTGAAACGGTTATTCCTGATGTGGTGAGCATGTTCATTGTGATCGCAGCGTTTGCGCCGGATTTGAAACATTGCTCGCCTTTGTCAGGCATAAGACCTCTGCCGCCGGACAGGCGAATTGAGGCTGTAGGATTTATAAAACGAAATATGGCGCATATCCTCATCATTGTGTCATACGAAAGTATTTCATTGTGCTGCAATGGTGTGCCTTTTATAGGATTTAGCATGTTCACAGGTATCGAACGTATTCCAAGTTCGCGTATATCTATAGCCATATCTATCCTATCCTCCATCGTTTCGCCTAATCCCATTATGCCGCCGCTGCAGACGCTGAGTCCGGCGTTCATAGCTGCCTTTATTGCTTTGATTTTATCGTCGTATGTATGAGTAGTGCATATATGGGGGAAATAGCGGCGTGATGTTTCAAGATTATTGTGAACTCTGTCAAGACCGGCTTCCCTCAGTCTGCTGAACTGATCTTCACTCAGCAGGCCAAATGAGCCGCATACAGATATATCAACATTTTTTTTAATATCCTTTACAAGCTCGCATGCGCGGCTGACCTCTTCATCACTGAGCTTTCTGCCGGAAGTGACAAGCGAGAAACGCAGTATTCCGCTTTCCGCGTTTTTTGCGGCATTTCTGACAGCTGTTTTGCTGTCTATAAGAGGATATTCATCCGCGTCGGCGCTGTAATGTGATGACTGCGCGCAATAGCGGCAGTTTTCAGGGCATTTTCCGCTTTTTGCATTTATAATCGAGCACAGATCAAAGCCGCTTCCGCACATTTTCAGCCTTATTTCATTGGCTGCGTCGCACAACTCGTCGAGCGGAGCTTCGATCAGAGAAAACGCGTCCTCGCGTGAAATCAGATATCCGTTTAAAATTTTGTTTTTTAGTTTCTGCATAGATGATCAGATCCTTTCTATAAAATGTCATTGACAGCGTTTGATCATATATCTTCGCTCTGCGCATATTGTGTTATCCACGTGTTTTGAAAAAACGCAGCATATGTTTTACAGCAGTTATATCAGCGACGGTGAATAAGTTTTACTCATATGCATTTTCTTTTTTTAGAATAGGTATCAGTCGTTTTGACAGTATCGCGCCTATAACGCAGAGTACGATATCGCCAGGTACAGTGAGCACAAAGCAGTAATAGAATATATTGAAAACGCTTACAGGCTCTGATAGTGCAAAGCTTGAGATAAGATAATAGTATAACAGACCTATAACGTGGAGAACGATAAGTCCGGCAATAGACGCCGCAAACAGCTTGATAAATGATAATGTTTTCATA
>CALXSW010000021.1 GCA_944391255.1 uncultured Clostridia bacterium
ATAAATAACTTTATTTTTATTTATGTCATCAATATCGATAAAAATCCTGTTTCTCAATTGTTTCATTCTCCTTTTATAGCTTTCCTTAAAGGTTCAAAATTTTTATTTATGTCATTTGTATTAAATCTGTATGTTTTCTTAATATCAATATAGTCTAAGTATTTTTCAAATTCGGATATGCTGTTTGCATAGAATATATAGTCATTATCTTTTATCCACTCATATACGCCCTTTACCTTACCGCTTGTATTGCCAAAAGCAATGCAAGGCGTATTGGTAATTGCTGCAAATATCATCCCATGCAGTCGATCTGTCACTACCAATTCAGCGGAACAAAACTCCTCTAATTTATTATAGACCTCTTTTCGCCTGTTTTTAGGTTGTATCATTTTATTTATTACAGTATCTGTAATTCTCATATATGTAAATTCATATTTATTTTTTAATATTTGATATACTTCTTTTAATTGTGAATTATTCAACAGTTTCTCCCTATCGCTTCGGAAACATAGTAAAATCCCCTTTCGGACAGTCGATCTAATATCAGGCAAAAATGATATAACTATGTCTGGCACTATGTTCACTTTAACATCGGGTATATTATTTTTCACAAAATTATAGCTTTGCTTCTCTCTAACAAATAATTCCAAATTGTTATGTGATTCATATATTTTTTTTGACTCATTAAAGAACGCTTTTTCTCCTTCTGTATTTAATTTAAAGCTTACTGTCTGTGGGAAAAAAATAATTCTATTTCTATGAAACGAAGACAAAATTTCTCTGAGTCTTTCCTCTTCATTTTTCCATATATCGCCCATAAATCCACCACCATGAATTAATATAATTTTATCCGAAGGCGTGATCTTAGAATATATGTTTTAATAATTATCAATTTTATCTGCTACTTATTCACTAAATTTTATATCCAATTTTCTTATAAAATCTTCTTCTGCAATTGTTATAGCATGATCTCCCAGATTTCCATGTGTAGGTGTATCCAACAAAATATATTTTTTATTTACTATGCTTAGCCTGTACTCTAATAAATTTTTAAGCAAGATCATATCTTTTTTTATCTTGCTCAACCTGTTGATCGTTCCCAGTGCATAATAAGGATTTATATAGTGAAGTATATATTTTAATATATATTTACCGCTTGGAGCCACCTTAACAAACTTGAAACAATTCTTTCTATATAGCTTCAATAAACTTTTTAATTTTGATTTATTTATCCTTTCTTTTCTGTCTAATTTTTTACACGCTTCTCCTAAGCACGTGACAGCCCATATATTAAACTCAGTAGCTAAGCCGTATTCCTTTATATTATACAAAGCATTTGCGCGCATAAATAAAGCTTCTATTGCATCAAGTCTTTTAATATTATATTTCATATTCATAATGCTATTATTTCTCTGTCTATAGAAATATAATGGCATATTTATAACAGACACTTTATCACAAATTAAACATATCTCATGTAAAACATATTCATCCTCATGCTGTTTACCTGCAGGAAATCTGATATCTTGCCACAACTTTTTCTTATACATCCTATTCCATACCGTAACAAGATAACTTCCCTCATATTGAATCACACCATATAATATTTCAATGCCAGTATAGAGCTTACCCGTATACGGAATAGTTTCTTTTTTCTCTTCAATTATCAATCCTTCTTCATTAACTTCCTGATAATTACATATTACCATATCGGTCTTTGATTCTATTATTTCCTTATGTAAGGCACTGATCATATTCTGATCAACATAATCGTCACTGTCGATAAACACTATATAATCACCGGTAGCGACATCTAAGCCCGTATTTCTGGCATCTGACAATCCGCCATTAGTTTTATGAATTACTTTAATCCTTTTATCCAGTAAAGCATATTTATCACATATTTCGCCGCATTTATCAGGAGAACCATCATCTACTAATATAATCTCCAAATTGCTATATGTTTGATTAATTATACTGTCTATACATTTATTTATATATTTTTCTACATTATATATAGGTACTATAATACTAACCAGATCCATGTTTGCCCTCCTGATATTTCCTTTTAAACATACATATTCTATGTATATATGCGTATCATCAATAAACAATTTGGCCTTGTCTTAAATGCTTATACTATAATAATTAAAACTGTATAAACTGCCTTTTAGAATGCCTTTTATTGTGTATATTATGCATGTCAGCCCCCAAAACACATTCTTAAAAAATCATTTTTATTTACTCTTATATTATATCACATTACACCATAATATTACAACCATATTATTTATAAAAATAAAAAAAATTGCCGTTTTTTAAGCTAAACAGCAATTTTTTACCATGTGTTATATAGATATATTGTAAAATGTTTTATATTATTTTAATTTTCTTATTTAAAAATATCATAATAAGCATTTTAGGGTATAGAGCAAAAAAATATTTAATTAAATTTCAGCACAAATTCAGCCATTCTTTCTACAGACCATCTTGTTTACAACTCCTGTATAGCTTTGGATAAGCTTTACGACCTTGACCGACACATTTTCATCAGTATAATTCGGCACCGGTATTCCGAGATCGCCGTTTTTGTTCATTTCAACGGCTACATCTACTGCCTGCAGTACCTGCTCCGTTGTGATTCCGGCAAGTATGAAATTGCCCTTATCCAACGCTTCCGGACGCTCTGTGCTTGTTCTTATGCAGACCGCCGGGATCGGATTCCCTACTGATAAGAAAAAGCTGCTTTCCTCCGGCAGTGTTCCGCTGTCTGATACTACACAGAACGCGTTCATCTGTAGATTATTATAATCATGGAATCCAAGCGGTTCATGCTGTATAACTCTCTTGTCAAATTTAAAGTTGCGCTGCTCTATGAACTTTTTACTTCTCGGGTGACATGAATATAGTATTGGCATATCATACTTTTCAGCCATCGCATTTACCGCATTCATCAGATTAAAGAAGTTTGTTTCCGTATCTATATTTTCTTCTCTGTGCGCTGAAAGCAATATATACTTTCCTTTTTCAAGTCCGAGCTTTTCAAGCACATTGCTTGCCTTGATCTGGTCAAGATTGCTGTGCAGCACCTCAGCCATCGGCGAGCCTACAACGTATGTTCGCTCCTTCGCCACGCTTGACGCGTTCAAATAACGTCTCGCATGCTCACTGTAGCACATATTTACATCTGATATGATGTCAACAATTCGTCTGTTTGTTTCTTCCGGCAGACATTCATCAAAACATCTGTTTCCGGCTTCCATATGAAATATAGGAATATGCAGTCTTTTCGCGCCTATTACTGAAAGACATGAGTTTGTATCACCAAGCACAAACACAGCGTCCGGCTTTTTCTTCACCATCAGCTGATACGATTTTGCTATGATATTTCCCATTGTTTCACCAAGGTCTGCGCCGACAGCATCGAGGTAATGATCCGGAGCACGCAGTCCAAGATCATCAAAAAATACCTGATTCAATGTATAATCATAGTTCTGTCCTGTATGTACAAGTATCTGATCAAAATATTTATCACACGCCTTGATACACGCGCTAAGACGTATAATTTCCGGACGTGTTCCTATTATTGTCATTAGTTTCAATTTTGCCATAGCTGAAAATATACCTCCTTAAATCC
>CALXSW010000022.1 GCA_944391255.1 uncultured Clostridia bacterium
CGAGAACGATGGTATGTGTTCCGGCTCAGATCATAACAAGCAAGGAAAATCAGGAGAAGATGAAGCAGGGCGGACAGGTAAAGCTTGAAGGTCCTGTGCATATCAATCCGCTTCTTCTTACAGACAATGAGGGCAGAAAAGTATTCCCATTGTTCTCAAGTGAGGAAACGATACCTGATGATATAAAGTCAAAGTCACCAAAGGTAAATATGCCTATGGCAAACTGCTTGAACATATTGAAGAATATAAAGGATGTAAACACATTCGCGCTCGATCCATTCACAGCTAATGTTCGTATAAATGTGGAAATAAAGGAAAATCCACAGGCAGCAAAGAGCAACAATAAATAAGATCAGTTTACAGACACTGTAAAAGTGTTTTGCGCTATTTTGCTAAAGCTCAAAGAGGCTGCTGCAAGCTTATTGAGTTTGCAACAGCCCCTTTTTTAACAACAAAAGGAAAGGGATCAGACACTATGAAGAAAAGGCTTGTGGTCGCGGCTTGCGCGGCTGCATTGACGCAGCTTACTGTAAATGTCAGCGCCTATGAATGGCCGGCAGAGTTCTGGCCGATCACAGAGGCATATGAGCAGGCTATAAAAAACAATGATACCGAGAACATAATAATTACAGCAACACAAACTCTTGAACTTCTCAAGGACGCGGAGGAGGATCAGGATATATTGATGTGCCGCGGCGACAGGCTCCAAAGTCTTGCACTCGCGTTGTCGAAAAAGGGCAGATATGATGAGAGCGCTGATGTGTATGAGGAGTTCAGATATTATGCTGAAAAATTGGGTTGGGACGATTCAGTAAAAATACTTAATGCGCGCGTTTTGCAGTATCGTTCTGAGCTGAAGCTTTACACCGACGGCGGCGAAGGCGTTTATTACGGAGCAAAGAACGAGCCAAAGACGGGTTTATATTTTGGAGCTGTTGAGAATGGCCCTATACGCGAGTACATACCAAATGAGTCAATGATCTTGGCATATCACGAAATTGAAAATACAAATGTCGATTATATAAAGACTGCGCTTCAAGATGCGCGGGATAATGGTGTTCTTTTGGAGTTAGCTTTAAATTGTCTGGCGCAGGGCGATGACATACGGAACATACATTCATTTGAAACGACATTGTCAAAGATGTCAGATCTTCTTAAAGAATATAGTGACGTGAATGTTATACTTAGATTTGGGGCAGAATTTGATATATGGCCTAACCTTTCAACGCCGGACGAATTCAAATCGGCATACAGATATGTGTCAGACTATTTTAAATCGAGGAATGACAATGTTGCGATGTCGTGGAGTCCTAATCAGGTGGCAAGCTGGTATGTTGATATAGACGATTACTATCCGGGAGATGAATATGTTGACTGGATAGGCGTGTCATTATATGCTCAGCCGTATTTTATCGGTCAGTCAGTCCCGTATGATGATTATAATGAGGTCGTATTTAAAACGGGTCCGAACTGTGATCCGATAATTTCGCTGCGTGATATGATAGAAACATATGGCGACAGAAAGCCGTTTATCATATCTGAATCGGGGCAGAGCCGCTATGTATATTCCGGTCATAATGAGGATTGGAGCGATTGGGCGGTAAAGCGGATGAATGAATATTATGGATACCTTCCTATGGTGTATCCTCAGATAAAGGCGATCGCATATTTTGACTATTACCCTGAGGGCGAAACTAATGACTATACGCTTACGCCTGATAAGGAGATGCGCGACAATTATGTGGATAAAACTAAAGGTGCGCGGTTCATACAGAACAGCGTGAACAGCTCCACATCGTATTGCTATAGAGAGATACTTGACAGCACATTGTTTAACGACACGGCTATGTTTGCGTCATATGTTCACATATATAATACGGAGATAGCCGGAGTGTCGTATTTTATAGACGGTGAGCAGGTAGGCTGGTCAAATGAGCTTCCTTATAAAGCGTATGTGGATCTTACAGGCTATGAACCGGGCGTGTACACATTGAAAAGCGTGGCGACAGGCGAGAACGGTGTTCAGGTAGAAACGGAAAGAAAAATACAGATAGGCGAATCGATAGACGATATAAAGGTCATGTTGGACGGTGAGGAGCTTGACACTGAAAATAAAGTCGTCATGCATAACAACAGGACAATGCTCCCTATGCGCGAGATATTTGAGTCATTGGGCGCTGAGGTCAGCTGGGACGAATCTACAAAGCGCGCAAGCGCAAAAATCGGCGGTGACGTTGTTGAAATAGCCGATGAAGAAAACGTTATATATCTAAACGGCGAGCCGGTGAGCATAGACGTTCCTGGATTTATAATGGACAGCAAGACGTATGTTCCTGTACGCGCGGTTTCTGAAATTTTCGGATATGAGGTTTCATGGGACAGTGAAAACGGCATTGTGATAATAAACAGTTCAGAGAAGAAAGACGAAGAGAAGCCGATAGCCGGACCGGAGCCAAGCGAAGAGCCGGCTGATGAAGCAGCAGAAGAAGAAACAGATGATGTGACAGAAGAAATATCAAAATTGGGATTCCATACAGGAGGCGCGTTAGATGCGGAAAGGTTTGATACACTTATGTTGTGGAGATGGCAAGGGCAAGACGACATCAGCGATCGGAGCGGCGATACGCTGCATAGGAGCTGGCGGAAAGGTTCTGTTTTTTCAGTTCTTAAAGGATAACTCATCATCGGAGCGGCGCATACTTGAAGATATTGACGGAATAGAGCTGCTTGACGGATATTATTCGAACAAGTTTGTCTGGGATATGACGGACGGAGAAAAGGCGGCAGCATCAAGATTCTACAGCATGGTATTTAACAAGATCGTAAAGCTCACGAATGAAAATGAATACGATATGCTTGTTCTTGATGAGGTTTTTGACGCTGTCGACTGCGACTTCATACCGCGCGAGCAGCTGACATACTTTATCGATAATAAGCCATGCGGACTTGAAGTCATAATGACAGGCAGAAAACCATATCATGAGCTTATAGAAAGAGCTGATTATATAACATATATGAAAAAGATCAAACACCCATATGACTCCGGCATAGGAGCGCGGAAAATGATAGAGTATTAAAAGTAAAAAACACGCATATTCAGGCGATCATCTGAGTAATATATGAGATCAGATGGAAAAAAGCCATTTCAATATGCGTGTTTTTTTATTTGTGAAGAAAATTTAACCATATATATAAAAATTGTGTTGATTTTAATGGTGTTATGATATATAATAAATATGTATCTATAATATAGGTATGATAAAAAGAATATTTTATGACGAAAAATTTTATCGTATAATTTATTTCTTGATTGGTATCTATGGGGGCAGAAAAATATGAATATACCGTCGAGGTTGACAAGACTTTATAAAACAGTGATATTGGAATGGCTGATAATAATTTGTTTTGCCGTGTTTTTTGTATACAACGTATATGATGTGGGCATAGACAGCGCAGAGGTTCTTGCGAGCGCTAATATGCGAATAGATTCTATAAAAGCCAAGGAGAATATCGATAAGCTCATGAATGAGCTGACGTCGCTGTCAGAGTCAATGGACGATAGGGTGATAGAGGATCCGGAGTATGGGATCGAATATTTTAAACCATATAGAGAGAGATTTCATTTAAGGAATCTGAATTTTGTTTCTCTTGACGGTAATATATATACAGTAGAAGGAGCTACGCTCAATATCAGTGACAGGGAATACTTTCACAAAACGCTTGAGAATCAGGTTTCTGTTTCATATGTTCTTTCCTCATATCTTAACGGCGACATGATAAACGCCCTGGCAGTGCCTGTGATTCGTGATTATAAGATCATCGGGATATTGTCAGCTACGGTAAATTCAGAAGATCTCGCCGATATAATGTCTTTGAATGATATAAGTGCCGGAAAAGAAACGCTTCTTTTTGACGGCGATGGTCATTTTATTACCGGTGTCAACATGAAGAATACATATGAAACAATAGGCGAATACCTTCACGACATGGACGATAGCGATAGGCAAAAGCTTTTTTCTGATATGAAAAATGAACAGCGCGGATATGTGAGAGGCAGGCATGACGGACGTTCATATATACAGTACTATTCACCGACACATCTCAATAACTGGTGGATGATGGTTCAAGTGCCGGAAACAGAGATCTACAGCTATGTGCTGAAGCATTCATATATTATATTTATCGCAGTCGGCGTATTGATGATATTTATGACGCTTTTGACGTATAAGCTTCATAACTATTATCTGCTGCTCCATAAAAATATCATGGCGAGCGAGGAAACGGACGATATATGCGGAGGTCATAACGAGATATATCTGAGGCGAAATATATCGTCAAGAGTCGAAAAAGATAAGGAATGGACTCTGATAGAGATAGAAGTGAACAATATAAATAATCTGTTCAAGCTAATAGGCATAGACAGAGTTTATTCTCTATTGAGGAGATATTATAAAAAACTTGAAACTTTGCTTTACGATGATGAGATACTCGCTCATGTAAGCCACGGAATATATAAGCTTCTTATTCACAGATATGATATGGATGACGTGATGAGTATAGTCGAGAAAATAGAGAATATAGACTATAATGTAAAGCCGAAAATCGGTATATTCAGAATAGAGGATCACAACAAAAGCTATGAGAGAATGAGCCTGAAAACGCTTGCCGCTAAAAACAGTCTGGGACTTATGGAGAATTACGCGTTTTATGATTCTATTCTTCTGCAGAAGGAGATAAGCAAGGCGGAGATCGAAAAGTCTATAGAGGATGGTATGGCTAATGATGAGTTCTTTTTCATGCTTCAGCCTAAATATGATGTGCAAACGGGGAAAATATGCGGCGCAGAGGCTCTGGCGCGCTGGTATCATGATAACAAGACTGTAAGTCCTGCGGAGTTCATACCTGTATGTGAAGCGACGGGTGAGATAAGAAGACTTGATTTTATAATACTTGATAAGGTGTGCAAGTTTATAAGCGAGAGTATAGGCCGCGGAATGAAAATTGTGCCGATATCAATAAATCTGTCGCGCATATATATAAATGAGGAAAATCTTGCTGAACGTTTAAATGAAATTGTCGATTCATACGGAATAGATAGAAGATACATAGAGCTTGAGCTCACTGAAACGTCTATTGATCCAACTGAAAGCGTGTTCAAGGAGAACATAAGAAGGCTTAAGGAAAACGGATATCGCGTATCTCTTGACGATTTCGGGGCAGGATATTCGTCGATGAAGACGTTTGCCGAAAGTGAGTTTGACGCGGTCAAGCTTGACAAGACGTTTATTGACGGTATAGATGACGGAAGATGGCGCGACATGATAAGCTTTGCAATAAAGACAGCAAAGAAATACGATGTTGAAATTGTAGCAGAGGGAGTGGAAACAAAGGAGCAGTATGAATTTTTACGAGAATCAAGCTGCGACATAATACAGGGCTACTATTTCAGCCGGCCTGTGAACCCAATGCGCTTTGCTGCTATGATAGAATAATATAATAATATAAAGCCGGTGATCAATAAACAGAACGATCACCGGCTTTTTGATGTTATCGTTTAAATGTCAGAAT